>NZ_JBXVPZ010000096.1:0-25709 GCF_057961495.1 Streptomyces sp. P5F9
CAGCCCGGCTACGGCTACCCGGCGCAGCCCCCGCAGGGCGTCCCGCCGCAGGGCCCCTACGGCCAGCCGCAGCCGCCGTACGGGCAGCAGGCGCCGTACGGCCAACCTCCTTACGGGCAGCCCCCGTACGGTGTTCCGCAGCCGCCGGCGCCCGGGGGCAGGAAGAAGACCGGGCTCATCATCGGCGCGGTCGCGGTCGTGGCCGCCATCGGCGTGGGCGTGTACTTCGTGCTCGGCTACACCGGGTCGTCAGGTCTCGCGGACGACGGTCCGCACAAGCTGACGACACCGGCCAAGGTGCTCGCCGACTACAACCGGGCCACCAAGGACGGCGACACCAGCGACAACGGCTCGTCGACCGTGAAGGACCTGGAGAAGAGCGGCGTCAAGAACGGCACCGCCGTCTTCGGCGCCTACACGACGGCCGACCTGAGCGGCTACAACCCGAGCGACCCCTCCACCGCACCCGGCCAGACCGAGCTCCTCACGGCCAAGGGTGTCCAACTCGTCGGCGCCTACGGCAAGATCGCCGATCCGGAGAAGGCCCTGGACGCGTTCTTCGCGGACATCCAGAAGGACGTCAAGCAGAGCGACTCCTCCAGCAGCAGCTCGACGGGCGGCAGCGAACTGGTCGGGGAGCCCGAGTCGGTCGACGTCGACGGCGCGGTCATGAAGTGCCAGGCCGCCAAGGGGACCAACCAGCTCACCAAGAAGCAGCAGACCGACTGGTTCTGCGCCTGGGCCGACTACAGCACGATCGCGATGGTCTCTCCCGGTGACAACACGGCCGACGTGTCGAAGGACACCGCCGTCGACATGACCACCAAGCTCCGCAAGGAAGTTCGGGTGAAGATCTGACCCCGGAGGCCTCAACTGCGAAGGGCGCCCGGTCGGTTGACCGACCGGGCGCCCTTCGTGTCGTACGGAGACTGTCGGCTATGCCGTCTTCTGCTCGCCCGGGCCGCGGCCCCGCGCGTCGCGCGGGATCAGGGTCGGGTTGACGTTCGACAGGACGACGTCCGCCGTGATGACCACGCGGGCCACGTCCTTGCGGGACGGGACCTCGTACATGACGCCCTGGAGGACTTCCTCCATGATGGCGCGCAGGCCGCGGGCGCCGGTCTGGCGGAGGATGGCCTGGTCGGCGATGGCTTCGAGGGCCTCGCGCTCGAAGTCCAGCTCCACGCCGTCGAGTTCGAAGAGGCGCTCGTACTGCTTGACGAGTGCGTTGCGCGGCTCGATGAGGATCTGGAGCAGGGCCTCGCGGTCCAGGTTGTGGACCGAGGTGATGACGGGCAGGCGGCCGATGAACTCGGGGATCATGCCGAACTTCACCAGGTCCTCGGGCATGACGTCCTCGAACTGGTCCTTGGCCTGTAGCTCCCGCTTCGAGCGGATCGTCGCGCCGAAGCCGATGCCCTTCGCGCCGGCCCTGGACTCGATGAGCTTCTCCAGGCCCGAGAAGGCACCTCCCACGATGAACAGGACGTTCGTCGTGTCGATCTGGATGAACTCCTGGTGGGGGTGTTTACGGCCGCCCTGCGGCGGGACCGAGGCCGTGGTGCCCTCCAGGATCTTCAACAGGGCCTGCTGGACGCCCTCGCCGCTCACATCACGCGTGATCGACGGGTTCTCGCTCTTGCGGGCGACCTTGTCGATCTCGTCGATGTAGATGATGCCCGTCTCGGCCTTCTTGACGTCGTAGTCAGCGGCCTGGATGAGCTTCAGCAGGATGTTCTCGACGTCCTCGCCCACATAGCCCGCCTCCGTGAGCGCGGTCGCGTCGGCGATCGCGAACGGCACGTTCAGCATGCGGGCCAGGGTCTGGGCGAGGAGGGTCTTGCCCGAGCCCGTGGGGCCGAGCAGGAGGATGTTGGACTTCGCCAACTCGATGGCGTCCTCGCGGCTTTGGCCGCCGCCGTTCTCACCGGCCTGGACGCGCTTGTAGTGGTTGTACACCGCGACCGAGAGGGCCTTCTTCGCCGACTCCTGGCCGACGACGTACCCCTCAAGGAACTCGTAGATCTCCCGGGGCTTGGGGAGTTCCTCCCAGCGGACCTCGCTCGTCTCCGCGAGTTCTTCCTCGATGATCTCGTTGCAGAGGTCGATGCACTCGTCGCAGATGTACACACCGGGCCCTGCGATGAGCTTCTTGACCTGCTTCTGGCTCTTGCCGCAGAACGAGCACTTGAGCAGATCGCCGCCGTCACCGATGCGTGCCACGGTGTGCTTCCCCTTCGCCTGGGAGACGCCTACGTCCAGCGACTCCTGGTGCTGCCTTATGTCCGACGGTACCTTGCCGGGCCCCCCGTTCGGGCCCCCCTTGGCACGGTTCACTTCCACGTGGACCGTGCCGAGGGGTGGTGGACGATACAGGTCCGGGTCAGCGGACGTCGGCGTTGTTCATCTTCCGGGTGGAGATGATCTGGTCGATCAGGCCGTACGCCAGGGCGTCCTCGGCCGTGAGGATCTTGTCGCGCTCGATGTCCTCGCGGATCTTGTCCAGCGGGGTGGTCGAGTGCTTGGCCAGCATGTCCTCCAGCTGGGCACGCATGCGGAGGATCTCGTTGGCCGCGATCTCCAGGTCGGAGACCTGGCCCCGGCCCGTCTCGCTGTACGGCTGGTGGATCAGCACGCGCGCGTTCGGCAGCGCCATGCGCTTGCCCGGCGTACCGGCCGCCAGCAGGACGGCGGCGGCGGACGCGGCCTGGCCCATGCAGACGGTCTGGACGTCCGGCTTCACGAACTGCATCGTGTCGTAGATCGCAGTCAGGGCGGTGAAGGAGCCACCGGGGCTGTTGATGTAGATCGAGATGTCACGGTCGGGGTCCATCGACTCCAGGCACAGCAGCTGCGCCATGACGTCGTTGGCCGACGCGTCGTCGATCTGGACACCGAGGAAGATCACGCGCTCCTCGAAGAGCTTCGCGTACGGGTCGTACTCACGGACGCCCTGCGAGGTGCGCTCGACGAAGCGCGGGATGACGTAGCGGGATTCGGCGGCGGGGGCCGTGTATTCGGCGCGTGCGTGCTCGTACAGGCCGTTGCCGGGGAAGTTGTTCACTGTCTCTCTCCTGGGGGCTGTGGCGGTCGGCTGGGGGCTGTCCTGGGGCCTCAGGCCCCGGTGCCGCCGCCGCCCGGCATACCGGCGGCCGTGGGAATCACGTCGTCGATGAGGCCGTACTCCTTGGCCTCCAGCGCGTCGAACCAGCGGTCGCGGTCCGAGTCGCGGGTGATCTGCTCGATGCTCTGGCCCGTGTGCTGGGACGTGAGCTCGGCCATGCGCTTCTTGGTGTGCAGCAGCCGCTCCGCGTGGATCTTGATGTCGGAGGCCGAACCGGCCAGGCCGGCGGAGGGCTGGTGGATCAGGATCTCGGCGTTCGGCAGCGCGAAGCGCTTGCCCGGGGTACCCGCGCTGAGAAGGAACTGGCCCATGGAGGCGGCGAGGCCCATGGCGATGGTCACCACGTCGTTCTTGATGAACTGCATGGTGTCGTAGATCGCCATGCCGGCCGTGATCGAGCCGCCGGGGCTGTTGATGTAGAGGTAGATGTCCTTGTCGGGGTCAGCGGCAAGGAGGAGGAGCTGCGCGGTGATCTTGTTGGCGATGTCGTCGTCGACCGCCTGACCGAGGAAGATGATCCGCTCACCGAGCAGCCGGTTGTAGACCTGGTCGCCGAGGCCACCGATAGAGGGCTCGCCGGCGGCTGTAGGCATCAGATTCGTCACGTATCCACCTGCTCGTCTTTACGACGGCGCCGGGCCGTCTCACGTGTACTGCCGGGGGCAACGGGGACTCCCCTGCCCTCGTATTCATGGACCCTAACGCGCGGGTCCCTTCGGAGAATCCCGCAAAGGGAACTGTTCGCTGTCAGCGCATGCGCTGCGCTGGCCTGAGCGGAATCCCCTGGGGTGGGGTGGTTGCGCTTGTATCGGGGCTGCGGGTCTGTGGGGGCTTGTCGCGCAGTTCCCCGCGCCCCTTTGGGGCGCACCCCGCGAAGGTAGGCAAAAGGGGCCCCGGGGGCTTGTCGCAACCCCGGGGCCCCTCGTTCACTGCTTACGCCTCGGTCGGCTCCTCGGCGGCCTCGGCCGTCTCGGTGGCCGTCTCGACCTCGTCCTCGTCCTCCAGGTCGACGATCTCGCCGTTGGTGTCCTTGACCGTGGCGGCCTCTACGACGACGGCCAGGGCCTTGCCGCGGGCCACCTCGCCGACGAGGAGGGGCACCTGGCCGCCTTCGACGACGGCCTGGGCGAACTGGTCGGGGGACATGCCGGAGGAGGCCGCGCGGCGCATGAGGTGCTCGGTGAGCTCCTCCTGGTTGACGTTCAGCTTCTCCTTGTTGACGAGCTCGTCGAGGACGAACTGCGTCTTGATGCCCTTGACCGCGGCTTCCTTGGTCTCGGTGTCGAACTCCTCGGCCGTCTTGCCCTGGATCTCCAGGTACTTGTCGAGGTCGAGGCCCATCTGGCCGAGCTGGTGGTGCTCCAGGTTGTGCTTGCGGGTGTTGATCTCGTCCTCAAGGAGCTTCTCGGGGACGGGCACCTCGACGAGCTCCAGCAGCTTCTCCAGGACGCGCTCCTGGGCCTGCGTGGCCTGGTCGTACTGCTTCATGTTCTCAAGGCGCTTGCGGCTGTCCGCGCGCAGCTCCTCCAGCGTGTCGAACTCGGAGGCGAGCTGTGCGAACTCGTCGTCCAGCGCGGGCAGTTCGCGGGCGGCGACCTGGGTGACCTTGACGGTGACCTGGGCCTCCTGGCCGGCCGCGGAGCCGCCCTTGAGCTCGGAGGCGAAGGTGGCCTCGCCACCGGCCTCCAGGCCGGTCACGGCCTCGTCGATGCCTTCGAGCAACTCGCCGGAACCGATGGTGTAGGAGACGCCCTCGGCGACACCGTCCTCCAGGACCTCGCCGTCGACCTTGGCCTCCAGGTCGAGGGTGACGACGTCACCGTCGACGGCGGCGCGCTCGACCGGGGAGGTCGCCGCGAAGCGCTCGCGGAGCTGCTCGACCGACTCGTCGATGTCCGCTTCGCTGACCTCTACGGCGTCGACCTCGACCTCGATGCCCGAGTAGTCCGGGATCTCGATGGTCGGGCGGATGTCGACCTCGGCGGTGAAGTTCAGCGTCTCGCCGTCCTTCAGCTCCGTGATGTCGACCTCGGGCTGGCCGAGCGGGTTGAGCTCCGCCTCGTTGACCGCCTCGGTGTAGAACTTCGGAAGCGCGTCGTTGACCGCCTCCTCCAGGACCGCACCGCGGCCGAACCGCTGGTCGATGACGCGAGCCGGGATCTTGCCCTTCCGGAAGCCCTTCACCGTGACCTGCTGGTTGATCTTCTTGTACGCCGCGTCGAGGCTGTCCTTGAGCTCCTCGAAGGGCACCTCGATGCTGAGCCGAACCCGGGTCGGGTTCAGGGTCTCCACGGCGCTCTTCACGGTTCGGTCTCCTTGGGGGCTGACTTCTTGGGTTGCGGACCCAGACAGGTCCGGCGGTTTCTGGTCGCCCGGAGGACTTCAGAGTGTGAGAGACACACGGGCGCGCAGCTTGCATAGTAGCCGCAGCGACGAGACCCCCCAAAAGGCGATCCCGCGAGGTACTGGTGTGATACCGGACCCGAAGGTCCGGCAAGTGGTCGGGGTGGCGGGATTTGAACCCACGGCCTTCCGCTCCCAAAGCGGACGCGCTACCAAGCTGCGCCACACCCCGTCTGGTGCGACACGTAGGGTACATGCCCGCAGGCGGTCGGGCCGCCGCATTTCACGAGCGCCGGGGTGCCGGAGAGGGCATGGGGAATGCGGTGTGCGCGGAGGGCACCCGACCCGCTACGATGCCTTCTGTGCCGCGGTCGTCTGACCTGCGGCGCGTCGTGTGCGGGCGTAGCTCAATGGTAGAGCACTAGTCTTCCAAACTAGCTACGCGGGTTCGATTCCCGTCGCCCGCTCCACATGACTCAGGGCCAGGCCGGAGGATCACTCCTCGACCTGGCCCTGAGCCGTTCCCGGGGTCCCAGCTCCCCGGTCACGGCTCAGAAGCTGATCGAGTTGATCGTCTCCGCCAGCGAGTTTATGAACCGGTTGATGGACGGAGCCATCCCGGTCGAGGCGAGGAAGAAGCCGAAGAGGATCGCGACTATGGCTGGGCCGGCCTTGATCGATCCCCCTCGGATCAACACCACCAGGATGATCGCCAACAGCAGCACCACAGACAGTGAAATGGCCACAACTGATCACACCCTCGGTCGGTCCGCTCTCCCGGCCCGGGGACGCAACCCGCGCACCCCGCCAGAACCATCGTGCCACCAACGCGGCCCACCTATGCGGCGGGTGACGCATCGTTGGTCGCAAAGGTTCGGCAGAAATGTGTTCGCAGGCCGTTCGCATTATTGGCATGCGCACATGAACAGGCCTTCTCTGTGTGCCCTTTTGCTCCTTTTGATCGGGATGAATCGTGACATCGTGAACAGATTTCGGACGCGCGTCCGATGGTTTCACCGATTCCCACAGGCAACGCTAGGGTGCCTCAGATGTTCCACGTTGACACGCCTCCGGGCCAGAACGAACAGAGCAAACAGAGCGAAAAGAACGAACAACCCACATCGCGCGACGCGTTCTTCGACAACGCGAAGTACCTGGCGATCCTGTTGGTCGCCATCGGGCACTCCTGGGAGCCCCTGAAGGGCGACAGCAGAGTGCTCCAGGGCCTGTACATGGTCGTGTACAGCTTCCACATGCCGGCGTTCATCGTCATCTCCGGCTATTTCTCCCGCAGTTTCGACATGAGCCCCGCCCGGCTGAAGCGGCTCCTCACCGGTGTCGCGCTGCCGTACATCGTCTTCGAGATCGCGTACTCGCTCTTCAGCCGCTACGCCAACGACGACCCGCACCAGCAGATCACCCTGCTCGACCCGCTCTATCTCACCTGGTTCCTCTGCTCGTTGCTCATCTGGCGGCTCACCACCCCGATCTGGAAACTGGTCCGCCACCCGCTGCCGATCGCCCTCGGCATCGCCATGCTCGCCTCCTGCACCCCGGCCATGACCGACGACTTCGATCTGCAGCGGACGGCGCAGTTCCTGCCGTACTTCGTGCTCGGTCTGGTCCTCAAGCCCGAGCACTTCCAGCTGGTGCGGCGGCGCGAGGCGCGGAAGTTGGCGGTGCCGGTGTTCGTGAGCGCGCTGGTGTTCGGCTACTGGGCGGTGCCGCGGATGAACGCGAGCTGGTTCTACCACCACGACTCCGCGCAGGAGTTCGCCGCGCCCTGGTGGGTCGGGCCGGTGATGATGCTCGCGATGTTCGGCTGCTCGCTGCTGCTGACCGCCGCCTTCTACTCCTGGGTGCCGAGCCGGACGACCTGGTTCACGGCGCTCGGCGCGGGCACGCTGTACGGCTATCTGCTGCACGGCTTCCTGATCAAGGGCGCCGGTTACGCGGGCCTGTACGACCACGCCTGGCTGCACCGGCCGTACGGCGTCGCCCTGGTGACCGGCCTCGCGGTCACCGGCGTCACCCTGCTGTGCACCCCGCCCGTACGCCGGGTGTTCCGCTTCGTGGTCGAGCCCCGGATGGAGTGGGCGTTCAAGCGTGACGCGGCCGAAGTCGCCCGTGAGCGGCAGAGAGCACTGGTGGGCTGAGCACCAGCACTGGTGGGCTGAGTACCCGCGGTGTCTCAGGCGCCCTTGAGGTGCCTCATCAGCCGCTCGAAGTCCGTCCAGCCCGTGAGGTCCGAGGGGTCGCCCGGGAAGGGGTAGTACAACGCCGGACGCCTCTTCGGGCCCAACTCGCGCGGCGGCCGCGGCAGTGGGGTGCGCCTGGCCCGGTCGCCGGGCAACTCGCGCACCTCCTCGGCACCGAGGACGAAGGCGTACGGGACGCCGGGCCCCTCGAAGCGCGGCGGTACGGACAGGTCGCGGCGGGCCCGGCGGACCTGGACCAGCATCGACTGCAGATCGTGCCGGGTGGCGAGGACCTCCGCCGCCCGGGCCACGTCGGCGTCCGTCGGCACCGTCTCGCCCGGGCCGTAGCCGAACGCCAGGGTGACGTCCTCCTCCACACCGCCTTCGGTACGGCTGATCCGAACCGTCGCGAGGCCCGGGCGCTCCGGACTGCCGACGACCACCAGCCAGGTCGGCTCGGGCGCCCGCTCGTACGCCAGGTCCGTCAACTGGCGCAGTGACCAAGGCAGGTTGGCGGGCTCCTCGGTGCCCCAGCCGGCCGGCGGCTCACCGGTGAGCTCACGCCATACGGCTTCCAGGGCGCCGCCGAGCACGAGCCGCTCGTCCGCCGGATGGACGGCCCGGAAGGACACGGCCAGCTGGCGTTCGCCGTCGTCGGCGACCTCGGGGGTGAACGACTCGGCCACGGGGGTACGGGGGTCCTGTGGCGTCGCGTCCGGGGACCCGGCCGTCACGAACAGGCCGTTGTCCCAGCGCAGTACGGCTCCGGACAGTCCGTCGTAGTAGCCGTCCTTCTCGTCCTGCACCACCCAGCGCGAGGGCCAGCCCGGCAGGTTGCCGCGGACCGCCGGGGACAGGCGCGTGCCGGCGGGGGTGACGATCTGAAGGCCCAGTCCGGCGTTGGCTACAGCCTTGAAGGCGTCCGAGAGCCAGGCGGTCATCGCGACCACCGGGCGGTCCTGGATCACCACGGCGACCTTGTCGGTGAGCACGTCCACGGCCGGTTGCGCCGCGGCCGGGGCCGGCACCGCGCGCACCCCGTCGGTGTCGACCACCGCCAGCGACCGCGCCGCCTGCGGCGGCCAGGCGGTGCCGCCGACCAGGGTGGCGACGCGGGCCGCGAAGGCACCGGCGAGTTCCTCGGCCTCCTTGACGCCGGTGGTGGCACGGGCCTCGGTCCACCAGTACGGCACCTCGGGCTCGGTCGCCCCGAGCAGCCGCTGCGCCTCTCCCCTGACCCGCACCAGCAGGGGTGCCTCGACGGAGACGAGGGGACGGCCACGCTCGTCGCAGAGCTGCACCACCGCGCCGGCTCCCTCGACGCCCGCCAGCAGGTCCGGGCCGCCGGCCAGCAGCCCCGCGAGCACGCTCAGCGGGTCGGGCATCGTCCTGGTGAGAGCGACGACATCCTTCGTCATGGGTACCTCGTCCCGTTGCCTGTTCCCACCCGGTCCTGCCTGTTTCCCGCGTGGACGGTCTGGATCAGCCGGTTCGGCTCGCCCCTGCGGACCAGGACGCCGCGACCGGACGGCTGCCGGCCGGCGTACACACCGGGGAAGAGCTGGCCCTCGCCGCGGTCGCCCGCCATCACCAGCGCCGAGGCGCCGGACTCGCGCAGGCTCTGCAGCAGCGGCTCGTACAGGCCCCGGGAGGCGCCCGCGACCCGGCGGGTGAGGACGAAGTGGAGGCCGATGTCCTGGGCCGAGGGGATGTACGGCAGGAAGGGGGCGAGCGGCTGCTGGCCGGCGGTGGTGAGGACGTCGTAGTCGTCGACGAGGATCACGATCCGCGGGCCCGACCCCCAGCTGCCGGGTTCCAGGTCGGCGCCGTCCGCGCTCTCGTCGGGCAGCCGCTTCTCCAGTTCGGTGGCGATGCCCGCGGAGAGGCCCGCGCACAGCTTGGCGTTGTAGGCGTAGCCGCCCCGGTACTCCTCCGGGACGGCGCCGCGCAGTCCACGGCGTGGGTCCATGACGGCGAAGACCAGTTCGTCCTCGCTGTAGCGCTCGATCAGGCCCTGTGCGACGGCCCTGAGCAGGTTGGTCTTGCCGCACTCGCTGTCGCCCATGATCAGCAGGTGCTGGTCGTGCTCGAACAGGTCGAGCAGGACGGGCGCCAACTGGGTCTGGTCGAGGCCGATCGGGACCCGGCGCGGTTCGGCCGCCGGGCCGGGCAGCAGGTGCGGCTCCAGGACCTGCGGCAGCACCCTGACCGGCTGGGCGGTCTCGCCCGACCAGGTCGCGCGGATCGTACGGGCCGTGCGCTCCAGGACCGTGCCGAGGTCGGCCGTGTCGGCGACGCCGTCCGTGCGGGGCAGGGCGACCTGGGCGAAGAGCTTGGTGTCGGTGAGGACGCGTCCCTTCTCGTCGGGCGAGAGGGTCTGCGCGAGCTTGCGCTCGATGCTGGACTCGCCGGCGTCGTTCAGCCGGAGCTCCACCCGCGTGCCGAACTGGGACTGAGCGGCGATGCGCACGTCGTTCCAGCGCAGCATGCCGGCGACCACGTGGATGCCGTATCCGCTGCCGCGCTTGAGGATGTCGCCGACCCCTTCGTCGAGTTCCTCGAAGTCGTCGCGCAGGGCGCCGAAGCCGTCGACGAGCAGCACGATCTCCGTGGAGGCCAGCTCGGGGACGCGGCCCGCGGCGCGCAGGGTGCGCAGCTGCTCCAGGGAGTCGATGCCGTGGCGGCGGAACAGCTCCTCCCGCTGGTCCAGCATGCCGCGCACGGAGTCGACGGTGCGGGCGCACCGCTCCCGGTCGGCCCGGCCGGCCACCCCGCCCACGTGCGGCAGGCCGGACAGCGCCTGCAGACCGCCGCCGACCAGGTCGAGGCCGTAGACGCCGACCTCCTGCGGGGTGTGGGTGAGCGCCAGGGACAGGGCCAGGGTGCGCAGCAGGGTGGTCTTGCCGGACTGGGGACCGCCGATGACCGCCGCGTGTCCGCCCGCCACCGTGAGGTCCAGATACCACTGGCCCTGCCACTGCCGGGCCGGATCGTCCAGGATGCCCAGCGGCACCTGGAGCGGGCCCCGGCCATCGGGATAGGCGCGCGAAGCGCTCGATGAGGGGTGGTGGTCGGGCGACGGGCGGGACAGCTGCATGCCGCGCGCGCCCACCTCGACGGGTCCGGCGACCTGGTCGAGGGCGACGGCGCCGGGCAGCGGGGGCAGCCAGATCTGGCGTACGGCTTGAGTGTCGGCGTTCTCTATCTGCCGGACCATGACGCCCATCTCGGTCAGCCCGGTCTCCCGGCGCCGCATCTGCGGCTCCTCCGGCCCCGAACTCTCGCCCTGGCCCAGGGTGTTGTACGCCGGATACTCCAGCGCGAGCGGCCCGGTGTCCTCGGTGTCGCGCCGGACGGGGCCGCGGTAGGCACCGGAGACGTAGCCCGCCTTGAACCGCTCGTAGTGGCTGGTGTCGACCTTGAGGTAGCCGAAGCCCGGCAGCGGGGGCAGGTGGAAGGCGTCCGTGGTGTCGAGGACCGTGCGGGACTCGTCGGCGGAGAAGGTACGCAGGCCGAGCCGGTACGACAGATAGGTGTCCAGGCCCTTGAGCTTGCCGCCCTCGATGCGCTGGCTGGACAGCAGCAGGTGGACGCCGATGGAGCGGCCGATGCGGCCGATGGACAGGAACAGGTCGATGAAGTCCGGCTTGGCGGTGAGGAGTTCGCCGAACTCGTCGATCACGACGAACAGGTGGGGCAGCGGTTCGAGGTCGGGGCGCTTCTCGGCCCGCAGGGCGGCGTAGTGGCCGATGTCGGCGACGTTGCCCGCCTCCTTGAGGACCTGCTGGCGCCGCTTGACCTCGCCGGCGAGCGAGGCGTGGACGCGTTCGACGAGGCCGGCCTGGTTCTCCAGGTTGGTGATCACACCCGCCACGTGCGGGACGTCCGCGAAGGGGGCGAAGGTGGCTCCGCCCTTGTAGTCGACGAGGACCAGCGCGAGGTCCTCCGGCGGATGGGTGGCGAGCAGCGCGAGGACGAGGGTGCGCAGCAGCTCCGACTTGCCGGAACCGGTGGCACCGACGCAGAGGCCGTGCGGGCCCATGCCCAGCTCGGAGGACTCCTTCAGGTCGAGGAGCACGGGTTCGTGGCTGTCGCCGACGCCGATCGGGACGCGCAGGAAGGCGCGTTCGGCGCGTGGCGCCCACAGCCGGTCCAGGTCGAGGTCGGCGACGTCGTCGATGCCGAGCAGCTCCGCGAAGTCGACCGGACCGGTCAGCGGGGCACCGACCAGGGACTCCGCGGACAGCCGCAGCGGGGCGAGCATCCGGGCCAGGCCCTCGGCGAGGGCGGTGCCGACCTCGTCGACCGTGCCGTGGGCGCTGATCGGCTCGGCCTCACGCAGGTCCTCGATGACGATCCGGGCGCCGTCGACGGTGATGCGCACGCCGACGCTGCCGGGCTCCCGTACCCGCTCGTCGAGCAGGTGCAGCACGGTGACGCCCATGTCCCGCAGGCCGACCGCGTCGTCGGGGCGAGGCAGGTCGACGGCGTCGTCCCCGTGCGCGTCGGCGACGACGAGGAGCCGGGAGGTCATGCCGAGCGCGTCCCGGCCGGACATGCCGCGGCGCACCTCGGCCGCGTAGGAGGCGCGGCGGCGCAGCTCACCGCCGATCTGCCGGGCGAGCTGGGGCAGCGAGGGGGCGATACGGCGGGCGGCGACCGGGCCGTCGAACTGCTCGGCGTCCAGCAGGTGCGGCAGCCACTTGGCCCACTCCCAGTCGGCCAGCCGGTCGCCGGGGGCCGCGACGGCCAGGGCCACGTCGTCGGGCGCATGGGTGGCGGCGGCCTGGACGAGCAGCGCGCGGGCGACGCGGAGGGTGTCCTCGCGCGGGCCGATGACGCTGATGTTGCCGACGCGGTCGAGCGGGACGGTGAGCGGCAGTTCGGTGCCGGTGCTGAAGCGGGAGGTCAGCGCGGAGGCCTCGTTGAGCATGAACCGGTCGGGCGGGGTGAGCGCGGAGGAGCCCTGCTGGGCGACCCGCAGATCGCGCACCGGCATCTGACCGGTGCCGACGCGCACCCGCAGGAAGTCCCCGTCCGTCCGTCGCCGCTCCCACAGGCGGGCGGGGTCGCGCACGATGTCGTACAGCGCGTCCGGCGGCGGGTTGAGCACCTGGGCGCGCTCGCGCCGTTCGCGTTCCTCCTTCGCCAGCTGTTCGCGCAGGTCCTCCAGGTAGGCCAGGTAGGCCTCGCGCTGGGTGCGGCGGACGCGCTGGGCCTTGCCCCGCTGGGAGAAAGCCATGGCGAGGGAGCCGGCCAGGGTGACGACGAGGATGATCGCGCCCAGCCCGGCGAACTGGCTGTTGCGCACGATGGTCATCATCACGACGGACGACATGACCCCGGCGACGGGCAGCAGCGAGTGCAGCACGGAACCGGCCTTGCCCTCGGGCAGGTTGGGCGGCGCCTCTATGGTGCGCGGCTCGGGGGCGGCCGGCGGGCGGGTGGTGCGCGCGGGACGGTGGATCAGTCGGGTGCTCATCTACGTTGCCTGGTCCTCGGGTTGGATTCCTCGGTGCCTTCCTGTCGGGCGGTCAGCGCTGCTTCTGGGAGAGCTGGAAGACGCCGGCGGCCAGCCGGGCGGCGGCCTGCCGGGTGGCCCGGGCGAGGAGATCCGTACGGATGGTGCCGCCGGAGGCGAGATGGCGGTCGTAGGGCAGGACCGTCACGGTGACTCCGGCTTCGGTCAGCTCCTGGGTCGCCCTGCCGAGGTCGACGCCGGGGTGCGGTGCGACCTCGGTGAGGACGACGACGGTGGAGGCCAGCACGTGCGGGGGCAGGTTGCGCATCCACTCCAGGACGGCGCGGGTGCTGGCGATGCCCTCCAGCGTCGCGGGCACGGTGAGCACCCTGGCCTGCGCGGCGGACAGTGCGGTACGGGCGACCTCGGCGGGCAGGGTCTCGCAGTCGACGACGGTCACCCCGAAGAAACGGCGCAGCGACACCATGACCCGCTCGTAGCCCGCGGTGTCGAGCATGGCGCCGACCTGGCCCTGGCTGCCGGGCAACAGCCAGGCGTTGCCGGGGAGTTGGACCAGGTAGCCGGTGACGTCGAGCAGCGACATCTGCGGTTCCACCAGTCCGGCGAGGTCACCGGTGGTCCAGCGCAGGCTCTCCGCGCCGAGCCGCAGCGGCAGCGAGCCGAGCGCCGGATCGGCCTCGACGAGAAGCACCGGGTCCTGGCGGTAGTGGGCGTAGGTGGCGCCCAGCAGCGCGGCGACCGTCGTCTTGCCGGAGCCGCCGCGGATGGACGTGACCGCGATCTGCCGCCCGGTGGTGACCGCCTGCTGCAGCACCTCGGCGGTCGCCGCGCTGTCGGCGACCTCGCGGGCCGCCGAGGAGGAGACGGTACGGCGTACGGCGCGCAGGGCACGGGCACCGAGCGCCTCACCGCGACGCGGCTTGACCGCGGCGGCGGCGAGCCGCTTGTCGAGCACGGGCCGGGAGTCGGGGGTGACGCGCCGCGCTGCCCGGGGCTGCTGCTGGACGGCAGGCTGCTGCTGGTAGGCGTGGGCCTGTTGGTGGTGGTGAGGAGGCGGGTCGGTGTGCGCCTGCTGCTGTGGGTAGCCGTACGCCGGTGCGGGACCCGGCGCGGGAGTGCCCGGCCGTTCCGGGGCGCCGGGCGCCTGGCGCTGTTGGCGCTGTTGGTGCTGTTGGTGCAGTGGCTGCTGTTGCTGCGGCACAGGCTGCTGATGCTGAGGCGTACCGCCTCTCAGATCGCGCAGCACGTCGCTCTGCCAGTTGTCCCCGTTCGGCATGTCGCCCTTCACTCCTGCCCTGGCCTCAGAACTTGTTGAGCAGTTGCCCATAGATGCCGAACACCCCGACGGCGAGCGGGAAGAGCCCGATCACGCCGAGGGACTCGATCAGGTCGCCGATCCGCCGCAGCCGCACCTGCACGTGCTCCGGCGGCTGGACCGCGAGGACCAGCAGCGGCAGCACTCCGGCGACGCACAGCAGCACCAGCGCCCCGGCGCCGCCCGCGTGGTCCACCCACTCCACCGCGAGCCGTACGACGAGCAGCGCGGCGCCGCAGAACAGCGCCACGACCTCGGCGACGAGCGGGAAGGCCCGGGCCTGGGACAGCAGCACCACCGCGGTGAGCGAGGTGAGGGCCACCGTCCACACGGTCGGCCGCCCGGCCGCGGTCAGCAGCCAGCCGCCGCCGGCGGCCGAGACGACGGTGGCGACGGTGATCAGCGCGAGCCCGCGGTGTGTCGCGGCGAGCGCGTTGGCGACCTGGTGGCGGCTGACCGACGCGCCCGCGGAGCGCCGGTCGTCGAGTCCTGTCAGTCCCGAGGCCATCAGCGCCAGCCGCGGCAGCATGCCGAGCAGCACGACGGAGAACACGGCCATCACCGCGCCGAGCCGGTCCGGCCGGTCCTGCACGGCGGCGACGGCCTCCCACACCAGGGTGATGAAGGCGGTGGCGCCGGCCCCGAGGAGCGCGCCGCGGCCGAGCGGGGAGAAGTAGGCGAGCAGCACGAGCGTGAGCACCAGCGCCGCGACGACACCGGCCAGCCGGGCCGGGCCGGACCAGCCGTAGGCGTCGGCGGCGGTCCAGGCGGCGAGTAGTCCGAGCCCCCCGGAGGCGAGCAGCAGCGCCGTGGCGAGCCCGCGGTTGCCGTCGCCGATCTTCGAGACGAGCGCGCCGGCGACCAGGAACACGACCGTGACGGCCGCGAGCGCGGTCGTGACGGATTCGAGCGCGAACTCGCGCCGGGCCAGCAGGGCCGCGGCCACGGCGAACACGACGGTGGCCACCCCGGAACTGGCCCGGCGTGCGGCGGGCCGCCAGCGCCAGGCGCGCAGGTCGAGGTCGTCGGCGACCTGGTCGGTGACGTCGTGCACGACGGGTGCGGGCGGCGCGGCATGGGCGCGCACCAGCTGGAGCACGGCGCCGTCGGGCACCTCGGACGACGACAGCGTGGCCTCGTGCGGCAGCACTGAGCCGTCGGAGGTGATCAGCTGCCGGGTCATGGGCCGCGCGGCGGCCCGGTCGTCGAGCAACTGCAGGATGTCGGGCAGCAGTTGCCCGATCGGGGTGTCCGACGGCAGGACGATGTCGACGCGCCGGCGCTCACCGACCAGCGTGACCCGGCTCAGTTGTGTCCGGGACGTCGTTGCTGTACTCACCACTTACCGGAACCCATTCATCGCGAAGTTGTGGCCGAGGATGCCGAGGACGGCTGTGCGGAGGAGCCGCCGTACTGCTGCTGCTCCTGCTGCTGTTGCTGCTTCTGCTTGGCCAGGGTGGCCTGCAGGAAGGACCACCCGACGCATCCGGCGCACAGGACGGCCGCGATGGCGATGCCCGCGAACACCTTCCCGAGCCGCTCGTCGGCCGAGCGCCGGGTGCGCTGCGCGCCGAAGAGCAGCGCGTCGCGCATCCGGCGCCGGCGCACCGCCACCGACTCCAGCAGTTGGCTGTCGTAGTCCCGTGCCATTGAGTTGGTCCTGTGCCTGTGGTCTCTGTGCGGTCGTCAGTCGTCGGAGGTCGTGGAGGTTTCAGGGAAGTCAGGGGATTCGAATGTCAGGGGCTTCGAGTCATGTCAGGGGCTTCGAGTCAAGGGCTTCGGGGTTCTCGGGGTTTCCGGGGTTCTCGGCGGTGATGCCGAGGTACTGCCGCATGGCGGCGTACTTCCGCGTCAGACGCCGTGCGGTGGGCTCGTCGAGTACGGCCAGCCGGCGCGGGTCGGCGTTGTGCGCGAGGTCGGCCGCCTTGACGAGCCGTGCGCCCTCGGTGGCCAGGATCCGCTCCGCGTACGCCCGCGGCTCCTCGCCCGGCCGTTTGCTCAGGGCCCGTACGACGTCCTTGGTCTGCTGGGTGAGCGCGGCCGCCGCCAGCCACTCCTCGCTCAGCACACCGTCCTCGACCGCGTCGTGCAGCCAGGCGGCGGCGATGAGTTCGCAACCGCCACCGCGGGCGCGGACGCCTTCGGCGACGGCCTCCAGGTGTTCGGCGTAGGGCCGGCCGGCCTTGTCCCGCTGGGCGGCGTGCGCTGCGCGGGCGACGGACTCGACCTCGGCGAGCGTCATGACCGGAGCGGACGACCCGTCGTACGGCATACCGCATCCCCCCTGTCCCCGTGACTTCGCCCGTGCAACATAAAACATGGACGCGCGGGCGGCGTACCCGGGGAGGCCGGGCTGCCGGGAACGGCGCCGAAACCTCCGCAGAACCTGCACACCCAGGGTCCCGAACAGGCACCTCGAACAGGCACTTGGTGCTGGACGCGCCTCACGTGGTGCGGCGGGATCTCGAATCCTGCTCAACCTCGAATCCCGCTCACTGGAAGGCGTGTGCGGCGTGCCGGTCCAGGAGCGCGACGACCATGGCGTCGAACAGACCGCTCCGTACGGCTTCCTCCACCGACCCCTCGTTGACGCGCTCACCGACCGCGAGGAAGGTGGCGGCGCGTACGGCGTCCGCGGGACGCAGCCGTCCATGGGGCGGCACCGCGGGAGGGGGAGCGGCGCTCCAGCGGTACTCCGGGGTGACGGCACCGATGCCCCACAGCGCCCTGACGACCCGCCACAGCGGCCTGCTGTAGACCGGATACGGCCACTGGGTCGCTCCGTTCGCGTTCTTCTCGCCCCCGCCCCAGCGGACGTCACGGTCGTCGTCGGTGAGGGCGGCGTAGGCGTCGGCCAGCTCCTGCCAGGCTTCGATGCCGCCGTGGTCGAGCTGGGCCAGCAGGCGCCGGTCGTCGTCCTCGGTGACGGCGCGGGCGAGTTCGTCCACGGCCTCGGGGCCGCGGACGCCGACCGGGGGTCCGGTGCCGGCGTCGCGGGCGAGCCCGGTCAGCGCGCCGGCCAGGGGGAGGCCTCGCTCACGGGCCTCCGCCACCTTGGCCGCCCATGTCTCGCCGAGGCGATACCCATCGGCACCGGTCGCTGCGCGCCGCGTCCAGTTCAGGGTGCCTTCGGCGTAGTCGGCCCAGACGTATCCGACGACTTCGCCGTCGGGGGTCTCGACGGCCACGTACTGGACGGGGTGGTGCTGCATGCGGGGTCAGGTCTCCTGGGCGAGGGCCTCGACGGCGGCGGGGTTCGGGGCGTCGGTGAGGGAACCGGGCAAGGGCCGCCCCTTACCGGCCGGGTCCGGGTCGGCCAAAAACTCCGCGAGGGCCTGGGACGGCCGAAGGCCGCGTTCCTTGGCCTTGCGCAGCCGACGGATCCAGAAGCTACCCTCGTTCACCGCCCGAGGCCCTGCGGCCTGCCGCGGCTCGTACGCCGCGGCTTCGTCCTCGTCGCAGGCCCACACATACCCGAGGACCACACCGCCCTGCTTGTCGACCACCGTGAAGTACTGCACCGGCCTGTCGGTCCAGTCCTGGTACCGCGGTGGACCGCCGGGCGCCTCCTGGAACCACATGTCCTCGGCGAAACGCGGGTTGACCGGTCGTTCACTGCTCATGAAATCCACGTTCCCTTACCTCTGCCCGGTTCTCAACGAAACGAGGCTACGACCTAGGCAGAACTTCCCCATAGACGTGATACTTGCCGTCCGTCTCGTCCAAGAAAACGCGCGTCACTTTGTACTCCGTACCGCGCGCGAGCAGCATTTCCCGTTCTCCGGGGTTTGCAGAGATGTGGTCGATCCAGAGGGCGGGCGTGCCCTTCGGCACCCTCAAGTGCATGTACACCGGCTTGAGATCGAAGGGTGGCGGCACCGTCTCGCCCAGCGCCGTGGATGTGTACCCACCGTCCGGATAGGTGCGGCCCTGCATCTCAAGCGGCGATCTCAGCCCGAGATGGTCGACTCCGGTGCCACGGATGATCATGACGTCCTCGGGCACAGGCCGTGTGCCCATGACATTGTCCATCTCGTCGATGGTGTTTCGGATGTGGGGAGACACATCCGGAGTCAGCCCCCTGAGATAGCTGTTGATCTGCGTGTAGTGGTAGTCGCTGTAGGTGTGCAGCGCATTCCGCGGGCCGTCGTCGAGGTTGTCCAGGTAGTCGTTCCAGTAGGTGTCGCCGTACGCCTGCCCCGCCTCATCGCTGAGGCTGGGCGCAGGATTCGTGCCGCGTTCCAGCTCCGCCATGGCGACCGCATGCTTCTCCGCGTCGGTGGCCAGGTTGTCGAAGTCGTCCTCCGACATGTACGGCTTGTACTCGAACGGCTCCTTGGCCGCACCATGCCCCGACGCCTCCCCGCCGAAGTGACCCGGCGCAGCCGCATCGGCGCCGTCGTGCCCGGCGATGTCCGCCGCATCGTGGCCGAGGCCGGAGTGATCGCCGACGTGCTCGGCGTCGTGGTTGTGGCCAGCGTCGTGACCAGTGCCGTCATGCCCGTCGTGACCGGCACCGTGGTCCGGATGCCCCCCGGTGCCCGGGGTGTCGTGCCCGCCCGTGTGCGGGGCGGCCGGCGGAGCGTCGTGCGGGGTGGTGTGCGGCACCTCGTGCGCCGGGGCCGTCGGGGTCTCGTGGTACCACGCCGAAGGCGTCGTACCGGCGTGCTCGCCCGCCGAGACCGCGTCGCCCGTGCCGTGCGGGATGCCTCCGTGAATGCCGTTGCCGGGGACGTGCGGGACGCCTCCGGTGACGCCGTTGTCCGGAACGTGCGGAACGCCGCTGTGGACACCGTCACCGACGGACTTCGGAACCCCGCCGTGGACGCCGTCACCCGCGGACTTCGGAATACCTCCGTGGATCCCGTTCCCGGGAACATGCGGGGCGCCGCCATGCACGGCGTTGCTCGCAGAGTGGGGAACTCCGCCGTGGACACCGTCACCCACGGACTTCGGAATGCCACCGTGGATTCCGTTCCCGGAAACATGCGGGACACCGCCATGCACGCCGTTGCTCACGGAGTGCGGAACCCCGCCGGGGACGTTGTCCGCCGCGTGCGGAAGGCCCCCGTGCACCCCATTGTCCGCCGCATGCGAGACACCCACGGACGCCGGTTCCGACGCCGGGACGGTCCAGTGGGACGGGAGGCCGGGGGCCGCTTCCTTCGGGATCGGGGTCGTCTCGACGTTGCCGGCGTGGTCGAGGAGGTTTCCGTTCGGTTGCAGGAGGCGGCCGTCGGGGAGGTGTACCGAGCCGTCGGGAAGGGTCGGGATGTCGATCTTGCCGACGCCCTTCAGGTTCTTGGCGATGTCGCCGACCTTGGACAGGCCGGCACCGGCGCCCTTCATGACGTACGTCATCGGGTCGATGATCTTGCCGGCCTTCCCGGCCAGGGAGACCGCCTTGGCCACCGCGCCCGCCTTGCCGGCCCCGGCCGCGGCCGCGCCCTCTCCACCGGTGAAGACGGTGGTGAGGACGTTGAAGGTGACCGCACCCGCGGCACGCGCGGGGTTCTTGCCCCACTCGTCCCACGCCAGCAGCGCCTTCCCCGTCTGCTTCATCGTGTTGCGCGACTCACGGAACCACGACGGCAGGGCCTTGTCCGGCAACGCCCAGAAAGCGAGCTGGGCACCCGGCATCATCGACAGCGTGAGTCCGGTCGCCAGCTGCGCCAGGCCCTTCCACGCCTGCCCCATCGCGTCCCAGCCGCCGAACCCGACCAGCGTCCCCAGACCCTTGATGGTGCCCCAGACGCCGTCCACGATCAGGCCGTCCCACACGAACGACTTCACCCAGTGCCCGACGTCGTACCAGTGGTGCTTCTGCTCCACCGGGTCGCCCCACGGCAGCTTCGCGTCCTTCAGGTCCGACGCGTTGTAGCCGTACTGGTCCTTCCTGTCCGAACCGTCGCCGGCGACCATCTGCGTGCCGTGCCACAACGCCGTGATCTCGTTGTGGCACGTACGCTCGGCGGCCCAGAACGCCGCCACCGCCGCCGTGATGTCATCCCGGATCCGGTTGTGCTTGTCGACCTTGTCGCCGTCGTACTCCCAGTCGTCGTCCCCCTTGACGGAGGCGACGAACTCCGTCGCCTCTGTCTTCAGCTGCTTCAGCTTCGCCACCAGCGGACGGATCTCGGTCGCGTACCCCGACAGTGCCGAGGAGACCGTCTCCAGATCAGTGGCGAAGGTGTCCGAGCGATCCGACACCGGCTTCGTCGACGCGAACAACGTCTCCGCCTCAGGGGCGTGGTAGTACGCCGACAGCCCCTGGAACTGCGCGTGCACGTCCGCACCCGTGGAGCGGATGTTCCCGGCGTCCTTCTTCAGAGCGCCGTAGTCCTTCTCCAGCTGCTCCAGATCACCGGTGAACTCAGGGATCTCCTCCGGATTGATCACGCCTACTTCACTCCCGGCATCGTCACTCCGGGCATGGACGCCTTGCGCTGCACCTCTGCGGCCATCGCGTCGTCGCCGTTCAGGTACGCCGTCGTCGCATCCACCGCGCCCTGCATCGACTTGCCCGCCCGCGCGGCGATGAACTGCAGGTCCTTCATCGCGTGCTCGGCGTACTGCGAGAGCGCCAGCGCCACCAGGCCGCCCTGTGCCTTCCCGCCGTCCTTGCCGCCCTGACCGCCCGACGCGCCACCCGATCCGCCGTCCGCGGAGATCGTGCCCGCGCTCGACGCCGCCGACTGCAGATGCGCGCCGTAGTCCTTCGCGTACGTCTCCAGATGCGACGCCGTCGTGCCCGTCGTCGTCAGCACATGCTGAATGCCCTGCGGACGCAGGTCCCAGCCCGTCATACCAACCCCCGTGAACCCGGCACCCGGCCGTCACCAACCATCAAGAACCACATCAGCCACAGCGGCCACCGGTGAACCACCAACCAGCCCCGGTTCAGCCGATGTTGTCCACCGCCGACTTCGCCTTCGCCAACGTCGAATGCGCCGTCGAGTCGTTCTTCTCCATCGTCGTCTTCAGCAGCTGAATGATGTTCCGGACCTCCTGCGAGGCCTGGTTCCAGCGGTGCTCCTTGCCGTGGTACTCATCCGCCACACCGTCGGCCGTGAAGTCCGACATCGCCTTCTTCACCTGCTTGTCCCGCGCCGAGATCACCGTCTCCAACTGGGCGATCACCCCCGCGAGGTTCCCCTGCACGTCCCCCGACGCCGTCGTGTCGTAGGAACGACGATCCGAACCCGCACCCGCCATCACACACCACTCCCCGAAAACAACCTGAACGACCTGAACGACCTGAACAACGCGAACGAAGCGAACGAAGCGAACTCTCAGCGGCCCGAGAACCGTGCCGCGTCGAAATTGGCCGACCCCATGTGCTGCCGGGCGTTGTCACGCTGCTCGTCGTCACCCGTGCTGAACGCGCTGTCCATCCCGGACTGGCCGCCCAGAATCGCCGCCAACGACGAGTTCAGCTCCTTCGTGATCCCGTCCGCCCGCAGCTTGAACTGATCGAAGGCCGCACGGCCCCCGCCGTTGAACTTCCCCTCCAACGGCTCCGCCGCCCGCACCAACTGCTGGATCAGCGTGCCCAGATCCTGACTCGATCCGCGCGAGTCACGCATCAGCGTCGACAGCGCCTGCGCACCCATGTCGAACTTCATGTCGGCTCCCCCCGTACAGGCTCACGCGGCGTGTGCCGCTCGTGTCACATACGGATTCATCAATATCAACTCGTGAATCGTCCGGGCAACCCGGGGCCTTCACCATCACAAAGTCGGCAAACTTTCCTCACCGAAGACCAGAAGACCAGGCCAGGGGAGGGGAGGAACCACCTCGGCCGCCGGTGCGGGTCAGCGGCCCGCCTGGGCCGTCGGGCCCTCGCGGCAGACCAGCAGCAGGGCCCGGTCGTCGTTGACGTCCTTGGCGACCGCCTCGATGAGGTGCCAGGCGGCGCCGTGGAAGCCGCCGGCGACATAGCGGTCGGCCTCGCCGGTGAGGCGGTCGATGCCCTCGACGATGTCCCGGTCGGAGGTCTCCACCAACCCGTCTGTGAACAGCATCAACACGTCCCCGGGCCGCAGCGATCCCTTCACAGAGTCGAACTGCGCGCCGTCGTACACACCGAGCAGTGGCCCTTCCGCCGCCTTCTCCTCCCAGCGGCCGCTGCCCGCGCTGAGCTGGAGGCCCGGCGGGTGGCCGGCGGAGAAGAGTTCGTAGTCGCCGGAGTCGAGGTCCAGGACGAGGTGGATCGAGGTCGCGAAGCCCTCGTCCCAGTCCTGGCGGAGCAGATAGCCGTTGGCGGCGGGCAGGAACGCGTGCGGGGGCAGCGAGCCGAGCAGGCCGCCGAAGGCGCCCGACAGCAGCAGGGCGCGTGAGCCCGCGTCCATGCCCTTGCCGGAGACGTCGGTGAGGACCACTTCCATGGTCCGACCACCGTTCGTCCGGGCCGCGACCACGAAGTCGCCGGAGAACGACTGGCCGCCCGCCGGCCGCAGCGCCATCTCCCGGTGCCAGCCCTGCGGGAGTTGGGGCAGCTTGCTCTGCACCCGGATCCGCTCGCGCAGGTCGAAGAGCATCGTGCCGCCGCGCCGCCAGGGCACGCCCACCCGGCTGCGGAACTGCGCGATCAGCAGCCCGAAGAAGCCGCACGCGGCCACCACGAGCACCACGCCCGGGGTCACCCGCGCCGGGCCCTCGGTGTACGGGCCGAGCCTCACCGACTCCACGATCAGACCGGTGGCCGCCGCCGCGTACAGGCCGAGCAGGCTCGCGGGCCGCAGCAGCAGACCGCCCGCGACGATCGGCAGGACCAGCGCGGCCGCCGAGAACCACACCGCGTTGGCGAGGGTCATGGCCACGATCACCGGGATCGTGATCAGCAGCCCGGCCAGCGCGACCCAGTCCGAGCCGTCCCCGCGGAAGTAGTCGACGGCACTTCTGCGCAGGCCGGTGCGGACCCGGTGAACCAGCTTCTTCAACCGGGCCGTGAACGTGTCGGCCTCCGCGCGCCGCTCTCGTCCTGCTGCCATTAGTTCGGGACCCTATCCATCCGACCAGCCGCTTGGCACGGGAGGTCCCACTTGTCCCCCCTGCGAGGTTCAACTTCACAGTGAACTTCACCGGAGGCCGTCGTGGTGGCGCCGAGCGGAAATTCCCTGGCTCGTCACGCAATGCGCTGGTAGGCATGGTCCATGGGGACAGTTGCGAGAAACACACCGGCCGGGCCGACCGAGCTGCGGGTACTGCGCCGGGACGAGTGGAACACCTGGTACGACAACCTTGTCGACGCCTTCGGTGGCGTCCCGGAGTCGCCCGAGGAGCGTGAGCTGTGGCAGCGGCTCACCGAGTTCGACCGCTCCCTCGGCGTCTGGGAGGGGGACGCGTGCGTGGGGACGGCGGGCGCGTTCAGCTTCCGGGTCACCGTGCCCGGCGGCGCCTCCGTGCCCGCCGCGGGCATCACGATGGTCAGCGTGGCCGCGACGCACCGGCGGCGGGGCATCCTGACGTCGATGATGCGGCGGCAGCTGGACGACATACGGTCCTGGGGCGAGCCGTTCGCCGTGCTGACGGCCTCCGAGCCGGCGATCTACGGCCGGTTCGGGTACGGCGTCGCGACGATGCGGACGACCGCCGAGATCGACACCGACCGGGTGCGGCTCTCGGTACCGCCGGGCACGGACGACGTACGCCTGCGCTTCGCCGAACCCGCCGCCGTACGGGACCAGTGCGAGGCGGTGTACGCGCGGCTGGTGGCCGGGCGGCCGGGGATGACGGCGCGGCGGCCCGGGTGGGAGGACCTGCCGCTGCTGGACCCGGAGAGCGAGCGGGAGGGGTCCTCTCCGCTGCGGTGCGTGGTGGCCGAGAGGGACGGTGAAGTCGTCGGCTACACGCGGTACTTCGTCAAGCCCGAGTGGGACGTCCAGGGCCCCAAGGGGACCGTCCTGCTGCGTGATCTGGAGGCGCTGGACCCGGCGTCGTACGCGGCGCTGTGGCGGTTCCTCTTCGACATCGACCTGACGCGGAAGGTGGCACTGCGCAGCCGTCCCGTCGACGACGCCTGGCAGCATCTGGTCTCCGACATCCGCCGGTGCTCGATCCGGCAGGTGGACTCGCTGCACGTACGGCTGGTGGACCTCGGCGCCTCTCTGGAGGCGCGCACCTACCAGGCGCCCGTGGACGTCGTGTTCGAGGTCGCGGACGCCTTCTGCCCCTGGAACGAGGGGCGTTGGCGGCTCACCGGCGACGCGAAGGGCGCGTCCTGCAAGCGCACCGAGGAGCCGGCCGATCTCGCCCTGTCCGTACGGGAGTTGGGGTCCGCGTATCTCGGCGGGGTGTCCCTCGCGTCCCTCGCGGGGGCCGGTCGGGTGCGGGAGCTGCGGGCCGGGGCGCTGGCCGAGGCGTCCCTGGCGTTCGGGTCGACGGTCGCGCCCTGGCTGCCGCACGGGTTCTAGGACATCCCCAACAGCGCTACGGCTTCTGGCAGTTGGGGCACCAGAACAAGTTGCGGGCGGCGAGGTCGGCGGTGCGGATCTCGCCGCCACAGATGTGGCAGGGCTGGTGGGCCCGGCGGTAGACGTAGACCTCGCCGCCGTGGTCGTCGACGCGCGGCGGGCGGCCCATCGCCTCAGGGGTGTGTTCGGGGCGGACGGTGTCGATGCGGTTGTTGCGGACGCCCTCGCGCATCAGCTCGACGAGGTCGGTCCAGATCGCGTCCCACTCGGCGGGCGTGAGGTCCTTGCCCGCGCGGTACGGGTCGATGCCGTGCCGGAAGAGGACCTCGGCGCGGTAGACGTTGCCGACGCCCGCGATGACCTTCTGGTCCATCAGCAGGGCGGCGATCGTCGTACGGCTGCGGGAGACGCGTTTGTACGCCGCGTCCGGGTCGGTGTCCTCGGCCGGGCGCAGGGGGTCGGGGCCGAGGCGGTCGTGTATCGCCTGCTTCTCGGTGTCCGTGATCAGGGCGCAGGTGGTGGGGCCGCGGAGATCGACGTACGACGTGTCGTTCGCGAGGCGTAGGCGGACGGTGTCCGTGGGCGGGGGTGCGGGGGCTCCGCCGAAGCCGACCTTGCCGAAGAGACCCAGGTGGATGTGGATCCAGTCGGCGTCCCGGAAACCCAGGAACAGGTGCTTGCCGTGGGCTTCCGTGCGGGTGAGTTCCGTACCGGTCAACAGTGCTGCGGCGTCGCTGAACTTGCCCTGGGGACTGGTGACTTGCACGGCTCGGTCGGCGAAGTGACTGCCGTAGTCCAGTGCGAGCCGGTGAATCGTGTGCCCCTCTGGCAC
>NZ_JBXVPZ010000097.1:0-25619 GCF_057961495.1 Streptomyces sp. P5F9
GGGTAAGACCGGCGGCGCTGGTTGTGTCATGCGTTTCAGGATCGGGCGCGGTGGGCTTCCCAACCATCCGGCGGGTGAACGGAGTTGACCCCGCCGACCGGCGGGGCACCCCCGCCGACGGGCGGCGCGCGGAAGCACTCGCGGAACCAGTGGGTGGCGACCGGCGTCGTAGCGATCCGGCAGTGATCGGGCGGGGAGCGGTGCGCACATGATGGTCGACGACGAGGCCATGGTCCGGACGGGGTTCCGGCACATCCTCGATGCCGCGGACGACATCGAGGTGGTGGCGGCCGTGTCCGGCGGCGGGGCGGTCCGTACCGTGCGGGAGAGGCGTCCGGACGTCGTGCTGCTCGACATCCGGATGCCGGACGTGGACGGGCTCACCGTGCTGGCCGAGCTGCGCCGAATGCCGGAGTCGCCGATAGTCGCCATGCTCACGACCTTCGACATGGACCAGCACGTGGCGGCGGCCCTGCGGTCCGGTGCGTCCGGCTTTCTACTGAAGGACACCGATCGGGAGCAACTGCCGTACCTGATACATTCCTTGGCCGACGGCGGGGTCGTACTGTCGGCCAAGGTCACCCGCACCGTCGTCGGCGGCTATCTGGACGCCGACCCGCGCGGCCCGGCCGCCCTCGGCATCGGCCGGCTGACCGAGCGCGAGCGGGCCGCGCTCGTGCTCGTCGCCGAGGGGCTGTCCAACACCGGGATCGCCGAGCGGATGCACCTCAGCTCCGCGACGGTCAAGGACCATGTGAGCGCCGTCCTGGTCAAGTTGGAGGTGGGCAGCCGGGTCCAGGCGGCGCTGCTCTCCGACCGCGCCGGCCTGCTCAGGCAATCGCCGCCGCGCCGGAGGGCCGATGAGTACCCGCCGCCCGCCCGCTCCCTGGCTCGGCGCCGCTCTGCTCGCCGCCGCCCTGCTGGACGTCTGGGTCCACGTCGACCCCGGCGACCGCATCGCCATGGTCTGCGCCCTGCTGGGCGCCTTCTCCCTCGTGCTGCGTCACCGGCTGCCGGTGCTGACGTACCTGCTGGCGCTGACGGCCACCCCGTCTCTCCCCCCGCCCGTCGGTGATCAACCGAGCCTCGACGACATGCCAGGCAAAGTGGATCAAGAATACAGGCCGGGTCGCGCCGACCGTGTCAGGCACCGGATCCGCCGACCCGCCCTGCCGCGTGGAGCGGATTCGACTTCTCCGTGCCCGGCGACGCCATGAAGCCCGGGGACAGCAACCCCACCGTCGTCTACGGCTCCTGGTCGTGCCGAACCGTGATCCGTCGGTTTCTGCTCTCGCCAAACGGTCCACGTGTGGTCAGGCGCGGGAGAGAAGGATCTTCCCTCGACCCGTGCCGGTCTCCTGCAGGTGGTGTGCCTTCAACGCCTCGGCCAGCGGGAGGGTTCGTGTCAGACCGGGCGGGATCCGCCCCGCCGCGAGCATCCGCGGAGCTTCGGCGAGGTACTCACCGATCCACTCGGGAGCCCGCCGAGACCGGACCCTGACGGTTCGCCCAGGTCAGCGACCGAACCAGTCCCAAATGCTCGCAGCTTCCCAAGCTAAGGGTCAGCTCTATGAGTCGACCCCGAAGGATCTCTCATGCCTCGGCTGCGCCATCGCGAATGCGGCGCGGAAGCAACCGCCAGTCCTCCATCGCGCCCTGCATCAATCGCTGTAGGCGCTCCTTGCCTTCAACCTTGAGCACATCTCGCAGGCAGGCGCAGCCGGCCAGATCCCTGTTGCCAACGACGCAGATGTAGATGCCTGCGATCTGTCAAGCCCCGCGCCGCTGCCGTAAGTTTCGCGTCGATAGGCAGCGGAATCCTCCGGGCCAGCTCCTGGGCGAAGACCCGCTCAATCCGGGGGCGCCCCAACAGACCGAAGAGGCCGCCTGCTGCGCGGCCAACGACTTCGTGCAACCTGTCTTTGCCCTTGAGGATGCCACGCGCCAACTCGGCGAGATCATCACAGCCTGTACGGCGATGGCGCTTGACAAGTGTTTTCCACGTCTCGTCCGAGACGTAGTCAGACGCCCGCTTGGCGATGACTGCGGTGCCGCCATTTTCGATGACGTCCAGGCACAGCCGTGCGGCTTGCTCCGCCCTCTGCTGATCTCGGGTGGCTGGTGTCGTGCGAGGCTGGGGACGTTGTTGAGGCCGAGCGGCGACCCTGGGTGCGGTCGACTGTCGCGGTGCTCGGCGCGGGGGTTGGGCCCGCTTCGCAGGTTGCTTACGGGGCGTGGGGACGCGTCCAGCCGGCCGACCGAGATGGTGGTAACACCGCATGTCTGGCCCAGTCACTGGGTTCTTGCACAACGTCTTGTCGTCGGTCTGCGCACGGCACTTGTACACCATCCCGGAAGTGTGAGGACATGCCCAGAAGCCGGACAAGCATGCATATTTGGCCAACAACGCCTACACGCCCCTCAGGCCTACCACCTCAACGAGAAGGGATAGATCGCGCACGGCCGTCTCATTTTCCGTCTCATTCAGGCCCGTTCACGGCCGTTCAGGCGAGACCCGAAGTCGTGTCCGCAGCGGCGACCGACCGCCCATGAACCCAGGTGAACGCCCCCGAACACACCCCCACACCCCACCACCACAGTTGGAAAGCGTGCTGGGGGATCATGCTTGTCATCGACAAAAGCGTGCGCCGTCGACAGATCACCTGTGCCTCTGTTGCGTTACATCTGCCTGGGATCCTGTCCAAGGATGACCGGGTCTTCGGCGCGCAACCGAAACGCTGCCTGCACACCCAGGCTTTCACGCGCAGCGATGTAGTACTCGTCGCGCTTCTCCTGGAACTGCCTGAACGCCCGCGTCCAGTCCTCTGCCGTACCCGAGCGCATGTCACGAACGAACTGCTCCAGCACCCATGCGTGGCGTTGCAGCGTCCGCGCCGCCGAAATGGTCCCAGCGTCCCCCATGAGAAGAACAGCCTCGAACGCGTACCCACGCTCTAACTCGGCGTCGGCCAGGCGCTCCAAACCAACGTCTCCCGTCAAGGGTTGGGGAAGGTCAAAGAGCCCTTTGCCCGCTGCCAGGCGGCCAGCCACCGACGTGAATCTCTTGATGGAATCGGCATACCGAAGGTAAGCCTCCAAACGACGCTCGTCCCATCGTGTCGAGAGCTGGCGTCGCCATCGTGATCTCTCTGTCAACGCTCCGCCCACGTACGACGCAGCCGCGCCCACGAGCACACCTGCCAAGGCGAACAACTCTCCCGACATGTCCCCCCGATCAGATAGACACAGCCTGGACACTACTTGCGGAGCCTCACAGCCGAAAGAGCGATCTTCACACCGGCCGTCGCCGGGCGACGGCAGCACGCGGCCTACCTCGGTCAAACCCACCAGCCTGCCGCCAAATGCCCCCAGCTTCCCAAGCTGCTGGCCTAAAGCTGTAGGTAAAGACCGCGTTGCCCACGGTCCCAGCCTCTCTCACAGCGTTGAGCCGGTCGGTCTCTCTGCCTCACGACGATCGGCGTGCTGTCCATCGCGGATCTTGCCGACTCGGCTCCAGCAAGCGCTCCTCCCAGTACTGCCAGTGCCGTCTTCTTCGTCTTGGTGGGGGTCGGCCTGCTAAGCGCAGGGACTGTCATTGCCACCGACTGCAAAAGGGCGGCGTCCCGCTTCTACGCGGAGGCGATGAGTACGCAGCGGAACAGGTCACCCTGGTATCTACGGCAGTCCTCCGGCGGGTCCGTTGCTCCTCAGAGTGATAGGGCTCTTCCAGATCCTGGGCGGCACTGGCGTGGCCGCCGACGGCGTCTGCTTCCTCAGCCGATAGTCCCTACGGGTCGCCATGGGGCTACCGACGGAATTCGGTGACTTGCGCAAACGCGACCTCTGCCCCGTGGGGATCCCTACCTGGTCTGTGCAGATCCCGGTGAACTCCTGGCCGTCAGCTGACGGCCACTCGGGCGCAACCTTCCCGTGTTCTGACGTGTCCACGTAGTGTGCTGACGATACGTAGAACATGGCGGACAGTAGCGGCCGCCGCTTTCGCGACCGCCGTTATGGCGGTCGCGACCCCGGCCGCGCACGCCGCCGGAGCGACGCTCGTCCTGGACGCCCAGGAGAACTACTACCTCCCCACCGAGGGCGAGGGCCCGAACCTGGACCTCGGCATCACCGCCTCGGGCGGGGACGCCCATGACGTCTCGGTCGCGGTCGACGCGTCGTCCCTCGCCGGGAAGGCGACGATGGTGGTCACGGGGGACTGCGTGAGCACCGGCACCCTGAAGGTGAGGTGCGACGTGGGCCCCCTCTCGGGCAAGGAGTCGATCGACCCGTTCTTCCTGAAGCCCACCGCGGCCGCCAAGGCGGGCGACACCGGTGCCATCACCTACACCGCCACCGCCTCCGACGCGGCCACCGTGACGGGGAAGACGGACGTCCTGGTCGGCGGGCCCAAGCTCGTCCCCCGGCCCTACCCGGCGCTGAAGGGCATCGCGCCCGGCGCCGTCTTCGAGCGCACCCCGGCCTTCGCCGACACCGGCACAGCCCCCGCCGACAAGGGCGTCATGCTGCTGGTGCAGGACTCAGACGGCGTCTCGCTGGCCCGGGACCACTCCAACTGCCACTACTCGGACCGGCCCGACGTCGGCGCCTGGTGCCGGTTCGACTCCCCGGTCGCGCCCGGCGCGGCCTACCAGACGGACGCGCCGCTGCGCTACACCGCCTCCAAGGACACGATGTACGGCTACAACACCTACGTCGTGTGGCCGGTCGGCGGCACCGCGCCCGACTCCTTCGACCCGTCCGACTTCCCCGGCACCGGCACCGGCGCGCCGCTCGGCCTGAAGTCCGTCGCCTCCGGCTCCGGATTCACCGGCTCCGGGTACGGCACCTTCGCCACCACCCAGCACGCCGACTACCAGGCGCTCGGTGACACGGTCGAGGGCAAGGTCGGCCAGTCGGTGAGCATCACGGTGGGCGTGCGGAACAACGGGCCGGGCCGGATGGACTTTCGGTGGATGGACGCCGACAACTCCGGCACGTTCGTCGTGACCCCGCCCGCCGGCACCACCATCACCGGCGCCCCCGGCCCCGGCGAGCAGGGCGACCCCGGGCCGCTGTGGAACTGCACACCGGGCAAGGCCGGCGCGAAGAGCTACACCTGCGACATCGCCAGCACGGACTTCCGGACGGGCGACTCCGTGACCCAGGAGTTCACGGTGCGGATCGACAAGGTCGTCCCCGGCGCACAGGGCAGCGTGCGGGCGGTGGAGAACCCCGAGTACCCCAACCGTGACGACGACGCGGCGAACGACACCGCGGCGATCGCGGTGAAGGCCACCGGCTCGGCGACATCCAGCCCCTCGCCCAGCGCCTCCGCGACCCCCTCGGCCACGGCCACCGCGAGCCCGTCCGGCTCCGGGGCCGGAACCAGCAGCGGGACGACGACCGGCGGCGGGCTCGCCGCCACGGGCACGGACGGAGTCCTGCTGCGGGCGGGCGCCGCCGTCCTGCTGGTGGCGGGCGGCGCGCTGGTGTTCCTGGCGGCGCGCAGGTCGCGGACGCAGGGCGGCCGCTGACTGTCCTTGCCACTCAAGTCAGTCCGGGAGGGAGGTACTGAGCTGGGCGAAATGGGTTGGGTGGCAAAGCGGCTGTCCTAATGGAGGTGTGGAGGCCGCTCCGGCACGGGAGGTCGGGGCTCAGCGTGGTGTAAGCCGGGCGATCATTCCTATCTCCAGGGCCGTCGGGTCGCCGCGGCTCAGACCTGGTGACAGTGGGCATTGACTTCCTCCCCCGCCCAAAGGCGGGGGATTCCAGCGGTCGCCCGCGGGGGTTCCTGTTTCACCGACGACCGCCCCGTCCGGGAGGACTCCCGTTGAGGCCTTACACCGTCTCCACAGGCAGACGCCGCCAGCCCGGCGGCCAGGATGTTGCGCGCCGCGTTGATGTCGCGGTCATGCACGGCGCCGCAGGCGCACGTCCACTCGCGGACGTTCAGCGGCATCTTCGCCGCGACCATCCCGCAGGCCCCGCACAGCTTGCTGCTGGCGAACCAGCGGTCGATCACGATGAGTTCACGCCGGTACCAGGCGCACTTGTACTCCAGCATCGACCGCAGTTGCGTCCACGACGCGTCACTGATGGCGCGTGCGAGCGTGCCGTTCTTCAGCGCATGCACGCGGGCGACCTTGCGGCGGGCTTTCTCGCGGTTCGCGGAGCCCTTGGCCGTGCCGCGGGTTGGTGACCTTCTCCCCAGTGGACAAGGTCACGAGCGACGTGATGCCGGCGTCGATACCGACCGCGTTCTTCGTGGCCGGAGCCGGAGTAATGCCGTCCCCGCACAGCAGGGACACGAACCAGCGACCCGCCGCGTCGCGGGACACAGTCACCGTGGTCGGCTCCGTCCCCTCGGGCAGCGGACGCGACCAGCGGACGTCCAAAGGGTCGGCCATCTTGGCCAACGTCAGCTGTCCGTCGCGCCACGTGAAGGCGCTACGCGTGTACTCGGCCGACGCCCGCGACTTCTTCCGGGACTTGACTTGAAGTGCGGGTACGTCGCGCGCCTGGCGAAGAAGTTCCCGAACACCGTCTGAAGATGGCGCAGCGCCTGCTGGAGCGGGACCGAGGACACCTCCGTCAGGAAGGCCAGTTCCTCGGTCTTCTTCCACTGGGTCAGCGCGGCCGACGACTGCCCGTAGGAGACGCGGCGCTGCTCCCCGTACCAGGCCCGGGTGCGCTCTTCCAGCGCCTTGTTGTAGACGAGACGGACACAGCCGAACGTGCGCGACAACTCCGCCGCCTGCTCGTCCGTGGGGTAAAAGCGGTACTTGAACGCCCGCTTGACCTGCCGCGCCATACCTCACACCGTATCAACCCCCGTGTGAGCGGCGGGTGGGCCGGTAGACCGTGGACGCCGGACCACCCTGACAGCGAACCGGCTTTCCCCGCCCCGCTTCACGAGAGCTTCCTTCCCTCCCCCAGCTGAAGCCGGGAGTATCCACGAAGGAGAGCCCCGATGAACCGGCAGGAACGGTGTTCGAGGCCCTTTACACGTCGCTACCGGTCCGCGCTTGAGACGTCGTCGACAAAGGTTCTGACGGGGTCTGGGCCGGTGAGGAAGTGACCAGTACGGAGCTGCCGGAATCGCGGTCCGTGAGGCCTGCGAGGAGGGCGAGGCCGAGGCCGGCTGCGGCGAGCGTCGCGCCGACCAGGGCCGGTGAGGCCCAGCCCCAGCCGGCGGAGATGGCCAGGCCACCGAGCCAGGCGCCGCCGGCGTTGGCCAGGTTGAAGGCGGAGTGGTTGGAGGCCGCGGCCATCGTCGGGGCGTTCTTCGCCTTGGCCATGAGCAGCATCTGCACGGGAGTGGTGACCAGGGCGCCCATCGCCCCCATGACGGCGAGGGTCACCAGGGCGGGGACGGTGCTGTGGACGGTGAAGTAGAACGCCACGAGCGTCGTACCGAGCAGGAAGAGGCCGCCGTACAGCGTCGGGCGCAGCGCCCGGTCGGTAAGCGGGCCCGCGATCAGTGTGCCCAGCGTCATTCCGATGCCGTAGAGCGCGAGGACCCAGGTCGTGGAGGAGTCGGAGAGGCCGGTCAGGTGGGTCAGGATCGGCACCAGGTAGCTGTAGACGGCGAAGAAGCCGCCGAATCCCACGACGGCGGTGGCCAGGCCGAGGGCGACCTGCCGGTTGCCCATCGCCCGCAGTTCGTGCCGGATGCCGGCCTGGTCGCTGCGGGGATGGTGGGGGACGAAGGCGGCCAGCGCGGCCAGCGCGACAAGGCCGATGACGGCGACGGCGCAGTAGGCGTACCGCCAGCCGAGATGCTGCCCGAGGGCGGTGCCGGCCGGGACGCCGACGATGTTGGCGACGGTGAGTCCGAGGAACATCCTCGACACGGCCCGCCCGGCCCGTTCGGGAGCGACCAGCCGGGAGGCCACGACAGCGCCCACGCCGAACAGTGCTCCGTGCGGCAGGCCCGCCAGGAACCGTGCGGCGAACAGCAGGCCGAAGTTCGGAGCGAGAGCGGAGGCGACGTTGCCGACCACGAACAGTGCGGACAGCAGGAGCAGGAGCCGCTTGTGGGCGATGCGCGCGCCGATACCGGTCAGGACGGGTGCCCCGACGACGACACCGAGCGCATAGGCGGAGACGAGGTTACCGGCGTGCGGCACGGACACGCCGACGCCGTGGGCGATCTGGGGCAGCAGTCCCATTGTGGCGAACTCGGTCGTACCGATACCGAACGCGACGAGGGCAAGGGCCAGCAGGGCCAGTGGCATGGAGCGCAAGTACCTTTCACGGGCGGCGGTTTGCGTGCGGATGCGGGGGAAGTGGGCAGGACCGTACCGTTATGTGTCCCGTTCGCCCTGTTTCTGTAGCCTGTCGCGCCGACCAGCGTTGCCCGATGCGCCCCTCGGGCAGGGAAAGTCTACGGGCGCTACAGCCGCGGCACGCCCTCACGCATTCCAAGATCGGACGACGAGAATCATGGCCTGCGTCACAGTCGGCTCGTCGGTCTGTCTCCCGAAGGCGGAACGAGCTGGTGCATCGCCGCCGGTCGGCAGACCGGTGTTCACGCGGCGGCGTTCCCGCTGTTCCGCTCGATCGGGATCCACAGCTGGGAGTGGGTCTCCTCGCCGATCTCCACCGGGTGTGTCCGCAGGAGTTCCGGACCTGGCCGGCTCGTGTACGGGTTCGAGGGGAACCACTGGGTGAACACGTCTCGCCACAGTTCCTGGAGCGCACCCGGATAGGGCCCGTCGTTGTCGAAGACCGCCCAGGTCCCGGCCGGCACGTCGAGGGCGTCGAGTTCCTCGATGGCCGTCTCCGCGCCGGTGGCCACGCCGATCCAGTAGTCCGCCTCGGCACCCTCCTCCCGACTGTCGGTCAGGTACACCGCTGCCGACAGGATCCCCTCCGGTTCCCGGCCGGCCAGCTTCTTCATCCGTACGATCGCCCGCTCGTCCAGGTTTTCCACGTGCGCCGCGGCGGCCGGGTTGACCCCCTCGTGCACCAGCGGAACCCGGGCCTTCCTGCCGACGATCCGAAACGCCTCCTTCTCCACGATCCGGTACCGCATGGTCGTACTGCCTTCGACGACGACGCGGAAGGACATGCGCGGCTGAGCCGTGAGCAGTGCGCCCGTGCGCCGGGCCTCGCCCGGACCGATGCCGTGCACCGACCGGAACGCCCGGGCGAAGGCCTCGCCCGAGCCGTAGCCGTACCGCACCGCGACATCGAGCAGCGTGCGCTCCCCGGTCAGCACCTCGGCCGCCGCGAGCGTCATCCTCCGGCGCCGCACGTAGACCGGGAGCGGCATCCCGGCGAGGGCGGAGAACAGCCGCCGGAAGTGGTACTCCGACACCGCGGCGATCCGGGCCGCCTCGGCCACGTCGACCTCCTGGTCGAGGCAGGCCTCCAGGTGGTCCAGCGCCTGATTCAGCCGGTCCAGCACGTGTGTCCGTTTCTCATTCCTTGAGTCTCCCCCGCGGGAACGCGCGCCCCGATACGGTCGGCCGGGCCGTCCTCAGGTGTAGGTGATTCCTTCGCGCCCTGCCCGACAGAAGCCGTGCGGGAACTGTCGGGCGGGTGGCCTCCACGTTGCCTGAGGCTTGCGCACATGACTGATATTAAGGGGCGGTGCGAGCCGCGGTTCGCCGCAGTCGAGGAGGCCCTCGCGGCTTCGCTCGGCAAGGACGACGTGGGTGCCTCGGTGGCCGTCCATCTCGACGGCGAGCCGGTGGTCGACATCTGGGGCGGGTACGCCGACGCGGACCGCACGGTCGACTGGGAGCGCGACACGCTCACGGGCGTGAACTCGACGACCAAGAACATGACCGCCCTGTGCGCGCTCGTCCTGGCCGACCAGGGCCTGCTCGATCTGTCCGCGCCGGTCGCCGTCTACTGGCCCGAGTTCGCGGCGGCGGGCAAGGAGCGCCTGCTGGTGCGCCACGTGCTGTCCCATACCGCGGGGTTGCCGGACCTGTCCGGGTGGGCGGCGGTCGAGGACCTCTACGACTGGCAGACCGTGACGGCGGGGCTGGCCGCGCAGGCCCCCGAATGGGAACCGGGAACGGCCGCCGGGTACCACGCGCTCACCTTCGGGTTCTTGATCGGCGAGGTCGTCCGCCGCGTCACCGGCCGTAGCCTCGGCGTTTTCTTCGCCGAGGAAGTGGCCGGACCGCTGGGCGCGGACTTCCACATCGGGCTCTCCGCCGACGACGACCACCGCGTCGCACCGCTCATCCCGCCGCCGGCGCTGACCGACGAGTTCGCCGCCGGCGCACCGCTCGGACCGGACGGCACACGTCGGGAGCACACCGGTGTCGCGGTCCGGGTGAGGGATGCCAACTCCGTGGCCTGGCGCCGTGCGCAGATCCCCGCGGTGAACGGTTTCGGCAACGCCCGGTCCGTCGCCCTCGTCCAGTCGGTCCTGGCGAACCGGGGTTCCGCCGGTGGCGTGCGGCTGCTGTCCCCCCAGGGCTGCGAGCCCGCGTGGCAGGAGGTGTTCCGCGGCGAGGACCGGGTGCTGCGGACGCCGATGTCCTGGACCGTGGGCTTCGGGAAGTTCGGCAACACGTTCGGCTGGGGTGGATGGGGCGGCTCGCTGGTCGCGAGTGACCCTGACGCACGGATGACGGTGGCCTACGTGATGAACCAGATGATCGACCGGGAGCAGCGTGAGGACAACCGTGGCATGGAGATCATCATGGCCGCCTACAGCGGACTGCGGTGACAACCCGCAGGAGAGGTGAGCCCGTGCGCACGGGCTCACGGAGCTACGGCCGTAAGAACGTCCCGCCCGTCAGGCGGGCACGCCCGGGGGGGGGTCGGTGGGGTCGAGGTGTGGTTCGAAATCCCTCAGCGGGAGCGAGCGCATGCGGTCCGGCCGTATCTCGGTCGAGCCGGCGAGGATCTGGATCGCCAGGCCGTCGACCGTCACGGTGAACCGGGCGGCGAGGGCTTCAATCTCCGCCTCAGCCTCCGCCTCCGCCTCGGGTGCGAGGCCTTCGGACCGGCACTCGTGCAGCACGTCCGACGGGACTGCCTTCCGGGAGTTCGGCAACACCGCCCGGATGGCGCGCAATTCGGTCTCGCAGGACATCGCCCGCATCGGCGCGCGCCCCGGGTCCGCCTTCTCCGACGTCGCCGAACTCGCCTCCGGTAAACGCGGCAAGCAACGGGTGTTGGGTAAGGGCGACGTCGAGGGCGGCATGTGGTGGGCCGGTCAGGCGCAGGGTCCCATCGACAGTGTGGAGAGCTGCGAGGCGGTGGTGCGCACCATCGTGGCGGAGGCCGAGAACATCGTCCGCGACCGCCTCGGCGGCAACTCGCGCCCTCGGGACCGGAATTGGTCTAGACGAATCTTTCCCGCATCTCTTGACGCCGGTCGACGCGGCCAGCCACGCTTCGTCACGCAGGCAGATGTAAGGAAAGTTTCCGATTAACTTCACGACTCGCCGTTCGACGGTCTTCCCCTGCCTCACCCCGCCCTGATCACGTCGCACGGCTCCTCCCCACCCGCACCTCCCCACCGTGCGACGGGCGTGCAGGGCACCGCAATCCGCGTACCGGCGCGACGCCGTACGCGGCCTCGCCCCACGGAGGAGCATCCGCATGAGACGTGCGTCGCCGCGTGCCGCAGTGACCGCCGCCCTGATGGTCGGCGGCATGGCCACGATCACCACCCCGGCCGCCCACGCGGCCGACAACACCGGTCTGATCGCCTCCTTCGGCATCACCTCCACCTGGGGTGCCGGCTTCGAAGGCGGCTACACGGTCACCAACAAGTCCACCCACACGGTCACTTCATGGACCATCACCTTCACCCTGCCCGCCACCGAGGCCGTCACCAGTTCGTGGAACGGCACGCTCACCCACAGCGGGACGCAGTACACCATCACCTCCCCCACGTGGGAGGCCCCGCTCGCCCCCGGTGACTCCGCGCCCGTCGTCGGCATGGACTTCAGCTACACCGGCTCGGTCGTCCCACCGAGCGCCTGTCTGATCAACAACGGCCCCTGCGCCGGCGTTCCCGCCGACACCGTCGCGCCCACGACGCCCTCCGGCCTCGCCGTCCGGGCCACCGGCCCCGGCAGCGTCACGCTGGGCTGGAACGCCTCGACCGACAACGTCGGCGTGGTCGGCTACCGGGTCTACGAGGGCAGCGACGTCATCGCCACCACCTCCGGCACAGGCACCACCTTCACGGTGACCGGCCTGTTCCCCGGCAGCAGTCACAGCTTCTCGGTGACCGCGCTCGACGACTCCAACAACCAGTCGGCGCACTCCGCGACGCTCACCGCGACCGCGGGCAGCGGCACAACTCCCGGCGTGGCGGCCCCCTTCATCGACCTCGGTGCCTACCCGACGCCGAACCTCACGCAGATCGCCACGAACACCGGGCTGCGCCAGTTCTCGCTCGGCTTCATCACCGCCGGGTCGACCGGCTGCAACGCGAGCTGGTTCAACTCCTTCGACCCGGGCGCAGCCTGGGACCGGGCGGACTTCGACTCGCTGCGCGCGATGGGCGGTGACGTCCGGCCGTCCTTCGGCGGCGAGGCGGGCACCGAACTGGCCCTCGCCTGCACCGGCACGACCGCGCTCCAGGCGCAGTACCAGAAGGTCGTGGACGCCTACGCCCTGGACCGCGTGGACTTCGACATCGAGGGCGCCGCCACGGTCGACCACGCCTCGATCGACCGGCGCTCGACGGCCGTCGCCGCCGTCCAGGCCGCGCAGCGCGTCAAGGGCCGCGACCTCAAGGTCACGCTCACTCTCCCGGTGCTGCCCAGCGGCCTGACCGCGGACGGCCTCTACGTCCTCAACTCCGCCAAGTCGCACAACCTGAACGTCGACACCGTCAACCTGATGGCCATGGACTACGGCGACAGCGCCGCGCCCAACCCGTCCGGAAAGATGGGCAGTTACGCCATCCAGGCCGCGACCTCGACCCGCGCCCAGATCGCCTCGGTGTGGCCGAACCTCACTACCGCCCAGACCTGGGCCATGGTCGGCCTCACCCCGATGCTCGGCCAGAACGACACCGCCAGCGAGGTGTTCACCGTCGCCGACGCACAGCAGGTGCTCACCTTCGCCCGCCAGAACCACCTGGGCGAGCTGGGCTTCTGGGACGTCACCCGCGACGGGAACGCCTGCACCGGTGGTCTGAGCGAGTGCACGAACATCCCGCAGACCCCGTACCAGTTCTCCAAACTGTTCGCGACCTACGCGGGCTGAGCCCGCGAGACCACCTGCGGGCCCCCTCAAAGCGGCTTGTGCGGGCCGAGATTCACCTCGGCCCGCACAAGTTGGGGACACGTTCAGGATGCGGACGGACAAGCCGAGCCTCACGGCAGATCCCGCGTCGGACCTGGGTGATGACCGCTCTCGTCCTGGCAGTGTTCGCGGCCTTCTCGGCCCTCCCTGTCCGCCATCGAGCAGCACGGCGCCGACCGGCGAGCGGTGGAACAGCAGGACACCGATCTCGGTCTCCAGCTGCTTGATCGCCCGGCTCAACGGCGGCTGGATCGTCGCCGGACTGCTCGACAGTTCCCGACAGATGAAGGCGCAGGGGAGTCACCACGCCGTCCGCCCCTCTCCGCCCATCGCACCGGTCAGCGCGGTCCGGGCCAGATCTCGTAGCCACATGTGCGCGGGGTCGGTGTCGTAGCGCTGATGCCACGACAGGTACACCGGGGCCGGTGGAAGGTCGAGCGGGAGCGGGAGCAGGACCATGCCGAGATCCGCGGCAGCCGAACGCGCCGTGGACTCGGGGGCGGTGACGACGAGATCGGAGCCCCGCGCGAACTCGAACGCGGCGCTTTCCGTGGGCGCGGTGACCACCACACGTCGCGTGAGATCGAGGCGCGCGAGCGCGTCGTCGAGGATGTTTCCGAGCTTGCCGCGCCGCGAGACGCTGATGTGCTCCGCCGCGGCGTACCGCGCGGCGGTGACGGTCTTGACGCGGGTGAGCGCGTGCCCCCGCCGTACGACCACGACCTGCTCGGACTCGGCCACCCGGTCGGCGTGGATCTCTGGCGCGGTCGGGCCGTCGGCGTTCGCCGCGAGGTCGACCTCGCCGCGGCGCAACTCTGGTGTGTCGATGCTCGATTCCGCGATGAAGCGCAGCCGCACGCCGGGTGCCTGCTCGCGCACGGCAGCCAGAAGCGCCGGCCCGCTGAGGGCGACGAGCGCGTCGTGCCAGCGGAGCGTGAAGGTGCGTTCGAGTGTCGCGAGGTCGAGTTCACGGCTCGGCGCCAGCACACCCCGGACCTGCTGGAGCAGGTCGTGCACCTGTTCCCGCACGGCGATCGCGTACGGCGTCGGGGTCATCGTGCGCCCTGTGCGCACCAGGATCTGGTCCCCCGTCGTACGCCGGATCCGGCCGAGGCTGCGGCTCATCGCGGGGGCGGTGACGTGCAGGCGGTCGGCGGCGCCGGTCACGCTGCCTTCCTCCAGCAGAGCGTCGAGCGCGGCGAGCAGATTCAGATCCAGTTGCATGGGAGTCATCCTAGCCGTGCTTCACATGCACTTGATGTTAATGGCGGCCTCTCCTACCTTCGAACTGCGGGCGCGGACGAACCAGGTTCCCGCCCGGTCGACCTCGATCCCCCTGCTCAGATGGGAGTACCGCCATGCCCGAATCGATGCGGAACACCGGCGATGCCACAGCCGCCGACCCGGCCGTCACCTCCGACGCCGACCTGCTCGCACAGACCGGGATCGCCGTACGCACGGCGGGTGCGGCTCTGCGGGACCGCTTCGGGGACGTGGTCCCCTACCGGACCTTCGACGAGCTGATGCGCGCGCTCGCCGCGAACGACGACGCGGTCCTCGACATCCTGCGCCCCCGCCTCACCGCCCTGCGCCCGGACGCCGGCTGGGTGGAGGAGGAGTTGGACGGCGGCGCCCTCCCGGCCGGCGAATGGTGGGTGGTGGACCCGGCCGAAGGCAACGTCAATCACCTGCACGGCCTGCCGGAGTGGGCGGTGACCGCGACCCTCGTACGCGACAACCAGCCGGTGCTCACCGTGGTCCACCTGCCGATGACCGGCGAGACGTACACCGCGCTCGCGGGCGCCAGCGCTCACCTCGACGGCCGGCCGCTGCACGTGTCCCGGACCCCGGAACTCGGCCTGAGCATCGTGGCCACGAGCCAGGCCAGGCCGGACGAGGACGAAAAGGTCGTGCGGCGCGTCGGGGCCTCGATCACCGAGATGCTCGTCGACGCTCTCGTAGTGCGGACATCCGTGCCCGCCACCCTTCACCTGCTGAACGTGGCCGCCGGCCGGATCGACGCCTTCTGGCAGTTCGCCGGAGCCCGCGCGGACCTGCTTCCCGGGGTCCTGCTCGTCACCGAGGCCGGCGGACGGATCTCCGACGTCGAGGGCCGCCCCTGGACTCCGGAGAGCGAGAGTTTCCTGGCCGCCGCACCCGATGTGCACGCCGATGCGGTCGCCACGCTCTCCCGCTGAGCAGTGACCAGTGAGCAGTGAGCAGTGAGCAGTGAGCAGTGAACGCTTTCGAGAAACAGAACGACCAGGAGGACCGGTTCAGCATGAGTGACATCACCGTTCTTGGCGGCGGCCGCGTCGGCGGCAGCCTGGCCACCGCCCTCGCCCGGGCCGGACACGAGGTGACCGTGGCGACCCGCTCCCCGGACACCACCGCGGACGCCGTACGAACAGCGGGCATCGTCATCAACGCCACCCCCGGCGCAGGCTCGCTGGACCGGCTCGCCGCTCTGCGCACGGAACTGCGGGGCAAGATCCTCGTGGATGTCTCCAACGCCACCGTCGACGGACCGGACGGGCTGCCCGCCGGGCTGCTCTACCCCGGTTCGAGTCTCGCGGAGCAGCTTCAGGAGGCGCTGCCCGAGACGCTCGTCGTCAAGACGCTCAACACGATGCTCCACTCGGTGATGACCGAGCCCTCCTCACTCGCTCAGCCGCCCACCGCTTTCCTCTCCGGCGCGGACCCGGAGGCCAAGCGGGTCGTCCGCGGGCTTCTCGTGGACCTCGGGTGGCGGCAGGAGTGGATCACGGACCTCGGCGGGATCGAGACGGCCCGGGCCGCCGAGGGCGTGATCCTGTTCGTACCGCATGTCATCCGGTCCAGCGGATTCGCGCCCTTCGCGATCTCGATCGCGCGCTGATCCACGTGCTCGGCGCGGCCTGCGCCGATCAGGCGTTCTCGCGCTCGGTGCGCCGCTTGACCAACTCCTCCACCGCGCTCGGCAGGGTCGTCTCGAAGTCGATCAGTTTCACCCAAGTCGGCGTCACCAGGATGCGGACCATGCCGTCGTAGAGCGAGCGGACCTCGGCCTCCCACTCGACGCGCTGCTCGGGCGTCATCTCGTAGGAGCCGTTCATCCGCAGGTACTCCTCCGGGATGCCGTCCACGACGTCCAGCTCCGCCCGGCCCCGGATCAGCAGGATCTTGGGCGGATGCACCTCGGTGTCGATCGTCAGCGCGACGGCCGGGTTCTCCCGCAGAGCCGGGAGCTTCGGGGCGTTCTTCGCCGTACACATGACGATCTCCGAGCCGTTCCAGGTGAACGCGATCGGGATGGTCCGGGGCGTGCCGTCCTTGGCCACATAAGCCAGCCGGAGCACGTCACGTGCCAGCAGTTCCCGGCTGATCGGCCGGTTCAGAATCTCGGTGATCTCACTCGCTCGCATAACCGTCCTCCAGGGAAGTCGTCGCCATCTGCCCCGGGGACGGAGCCGTCACCACGATCTCGACATCCGCCGGCCCTCGAATTGCCTCGACGCTGCCGCCGCCCCCAGCGCGCAGCGGCCCGAGGCGATTCGGGCGGAGTAGTCAGCCCTCTCCCCCGGGAACAGTCGGACGCCCCGCAAAGCGGTCGCGCATCGCGCCGCCGGCCGCGGGGCCCGCGGTGAAGACGTAGGCGGCACTGTCGTCGAGTCGGCGGCCAGACCTTGCGTCGACGACGACGGGTTCGACTTCCTCACCGCTCTCCGCGTCGACGAGGATCATGCTGCGCTCCGCCGGTGCGAGGCGCGAGTTGCCCCAGGAGGCCAGGGCGACGATCACCGGGCGCAGGGAGTGCCCGAGTTCGGTGAGTACGTATGCGCGGCGCACCGGATTGGTCTGGTAGGGCCGGCGTTCCAGAGGGACGCCCGAATCGTGTGAGGCGATATCCCGGCGAACCGGGGTAGCCGCCAGACACACGGCGGCTGGACGCCCACCATTCAAGGAGCAGCATGTTCGCACTCACGTCCCGGCGTCTGCGCGGCACCGCCCGTCGGGTCTTCGGCTGGCAGCAGTTGCGTCCGGCCCAACTGAGCGCGATGAAGGCCGTGATGAAGGGGCGTGACGTACTCGCCGTCATGCCGACCGGCGCGGGCAAGTCCGCCGTGTACCAGGTGCCCGCGGTGCTGCTCGGCGGTCCGGTCGTGGTCGTCTCGCCGCTGATCGCGCTGCAGCGGGACCAGATGCAGAGTCTGCTCGGAAACGGCGCGCTGCGCACCGCCGCCATCAACTCCGCGCAGCGCCGGAGCGACAACGAAACGGCATGGGCCCGCATCAGCGCCTCCTCGGTCGACGTGGTCTTCCTCGCTCCTGAGCAACTCGCCAAGCCGGACGTCACGGACCGGCTCGCTGCCGTCCGTCCCCGGCTGCTGGTGGTGGACGAGGCGCACTGCGTGTCGTCCTGGGGGCACGACTTCCGGCCGGACTACCTCCGGCTGCGTCACGCGCGCGAGCGGCTCGGCAACCCGCCGGTGCTCGCCCTGACCGCGAACGCGGCCGCCCCGGTACGGCGGGACATCGCCGAACGTCTCGGCATGACCGACCCGGTGGAGACAGTGGCCGGCTTCGACCGTCCCAACATCCACCTGGACGTGACGACCTTTCAGGACGCCGCCGCCAAGGAGCGGTTCGTCGTGGAACGGACGGCCGTCGAGGAGAAGCCGGGAATCCTGTACGCGGGGACGCGTAAGGCAGCGGACAGCTACGCCGAGCAGTTGAGCAACCTCGGACTGGCCGCCGCGAGCTACCACGCGGGGCTCTCCGCCGCCGAACGCCGCCGAGCCCAGGACCGGTTCAGCTCCGGTGAACTCGACGTGGTCGTGGCCACCTCGGCGTTCGGGATGGGCATCGACAAGGCGAACGTACGGTTCGTGCTGCACGCGTCCGTCCCCGGCTCGCTCGACGCCTACTACCAGGAGATCGGCCGGGCCGGCCGCGACGGCGCACCGGCCAGGGCGATCCTCGCCTACCGCCCGCAGGATCTGGGCCTGCAACGTTTCTTCGCCGCGGGCGCTCCCGACGCCGACGCACTGCGCCGCGTCGCCGAGCGCCTGCGCGGCGAGGCGGCCGCCGTGAGCGCGACCCGGCTCCGGGCCGACTGCGAACTCGGCGCGACGGCACTGTCCGCCGTGCTGAACCTGCTGGAGGAGACCGGGGCCGTCCGGACCGGACGGGACGGCAGCAGCTTCATCGGCGCGGTCGGCGTCGACGGCGCCCCCGCGGATGACGATGTCGACGCCGTTGTGCAGAGCGCCCTCGCCGTCCACGCCACGCACCTCAAGCTCGAACGGTCCCGGGTCGACATGATGCGCGGGTACGCCGAGACGACCGACTGTCGGCGGCGGTTCCTCCTTGGATACTTCGGCGACTCTGTCCCCGTCCCTTGCGGGGCGTGCGACAACTGCACGGGCCCGGTGACCAAGCCTGCGAGCGGGCTGAGGCGTCGGCGGTCCGGAGACGCCGGACGGTCGCGGAAGGTCGCCGCACGCCGGCGCCGGTGGACCTGGACCGGTGCACGCGCGGACGTCTCAGCGGGTGCCGTCCGCACGACGAAGACCGTCGTACGCCCCACGGCGGACAACCACACCTACCTGCCGGGCGTCCGCGTCAGCCACGGCCAGTGGGGCCGGGGCGAGGTCATGAGCGAGGGCGACGGCAAGATCACCATCCTGTTCGAGTCGGTCGGCTATCGCACCCTGTCGCTGGCCGTGGTGACGGACAAGCGGTTGCTCGTCGCCTTGCCCGATGCACCACGCTGACGCTGGATCCATGAGCCCCGGCGGCAACTCGGCGTCGGTGAGCCGGGCAAGGTGGGCTCGTGGTCGTCGAAGTGGTCGAGGACCAGGCCTTTGGCGAGTTCGAGCAGGGCGTTGCGGGACACGTGTGCCCCCGCCGGGCCGAGGTCGCCCAGGGTCCGCCGCACCGTGCTGGTGTGTGCCATGAGGATCTGCGCCGCGGGCGAGGTGGCCTGGCCGGTGCGCGGTTTGCCGGTGACCAGGGAGCGTAAGGCGTCGCCGGGACGTACCTGCCCCGGAAGCCGGCCAACGCGGCCTCGGTCGCTCGTGAGGTCGGGGTCCCGGGCCGGCGGAACTTTTTTCCTGCACGACCCTTGCCGTCCTTCGCGGCCCCTCCCTACAGTCTCGTCCCAGTCAGTCGATACGCATCGACACCGAGGGAACCGAGGGAGGTGCTCGCATGGTGACAAGCCGGGACGTGGCCCGGTTGGCGGGCGTCTCCCAGAGCACCGTCTCCTACGTCATGAGCGGGCGCCGCTCGATATCCCCCGAGACCCGGCGTCGGGTCGAGGAGGCGATCGAGACATTGGGATTCCAACCCAACGCCGGTGCGCGGGCGTTGGCGAGTCAGCGCAGCCAAGTCATCGGCCTGGTCGTGCCGTTCGCGCCCGGGGCCGACATGACGGGGGTGCTGCCCTTCATCGAGACGATCACCAAGTGCGCCCGGGAAGAGGACCACAACGTCATCCTGGCCACCGAGGACGAGGGCGCCGAGGGCCTCACCCGGCTCAGCGACCAGTCCTTGTGCGACGCGATCGTGCTCATGGAGGTCGGGTCGAAGGACCCGCGCATCCCCGTGGCGGCCGGGCTGAGCGTGCCCGTCATCCTGATCGGCGTGCCGGAGGACCCCGAGGGGCTGTACTGCGTCGACCTGGACTACACCCTGGCCGGACGCATGGCGGTGGACGAGCTGGCCGCCTCCGCGCACGACCGTGTCGTCCTGCTCGGCTACCCGCGTGACGTGATGGCCCGCGACGTCAACTTCGTCCGCCGCTTCCTCCGGGGAGCCGAGGAAACGGCCGCCGCACACGGCATCGCCTACGCCGAGGTCAGCCCGCCGGACACCAGCCGCGCCGGGGCCGAAGCCGCCCTGGATGAAGCGCTTACCGAACAAGGGCCCGGCGGCGACCGGTTGGGGCTCGTCGTCCCCGATCCTCAGTTGATCCAGCCGACGTTGCAGAGCCTGCTGGACCGCGGTCTTGTCCCCGGACGCGACCTGTCCGTCATCGGACTGTGCACGGACCGGACGGCCGAGACCTCCACTCCCCCCGTCACCAACGTCTCGCTGGAACCCAGGGACGTCTCACGCCGCGCGATGAGGATCCTGTTCCGGCTGCTGAACCGCGAGGGCGTGCCCACCCCTTCGACCGTTGAACTGGTGACCCCACGTCTGACCCTGCGTCAGACGAGCCTGCCTGCCCGCTGATCCCCACTGTTGGTGTCAAGGGGGATGACGCGTCACCGCTGTCGATACGCATCGACACCCCCCGCGCGGTCCGCCCGAGACAGCGCCGATCGAGGAGAGAAGAACATGGCTCAACGACGAGCGATCCTCAGCAGAACGACACTGACGGTGGCCCTCGCGCTTCTGGCACCGCTCACCCTGAGCGGCTGTGGTTCGAGTACCGGATCGTCTGGCGGCGCCGACACCCTGCGGGTGATGGACTACTACACCGATCAGCCCGACAAGGGGATCTACGCGAAGGTCCTGGACGCGTGCGGACAGCAGAACGGCGTGAAGATCAAGCGGGAGGCGGTGGCCGGCCCGTCGCTGATACCCAAGGTGCTGCAACAGGCCTCGTCGCGGACCCTGCCCGACGTCCTGATGCTCGACAACCCCGATCTGCAACAGATCGCCGCCAGCGGCGCCCTCGCCCCGCTCGGCGACTTCGGCCTGAAGGCCGACGGATACGCCAAGGGCGTGGTGGACGCCTCGACCTACCAGGGCAAGCTCTACGGCCTGCAACCGGTGACCAACACGCTCGGCCTCTTCTACAACAAGGACATGCTCGACAAGGCGGGGGTCAAGCCGCCCACCACCTGGGCCGAGCTCAAGTCGGCCGCCAAGAAGCTCACTTCGGGCAAGCGGTACGGCATCGCCTTCGCCGCACCGGCCACCTACGAGGGGACCTGGCAGTTCCTGCCCTTCATGTGGTCCAACGGCGGCGACGAGAAGGACATGGCAACTCCCCAGACCGCACAGGCACTTCAGCTCTGGGTGGACCTGGTCAAGGACGGATCGGCCTCGAAGTCGGTGGTCAGCTGGGCCGAGGCCGACGCCAACGACCAGTTCGCGGCGGGCAACGCGGCCATGATGATCAACGGCCCCTGGCAGTTCCCGGTCCTCGACAAGAAGACGAGCCTGCACTACGACGTCGTCCAGATCCCCGTGCCCAAGGCCGGCGGAACTCCCGTCGTCCCCCTGGGCGGTGAGACCTGGACCGTCCCGCAGACCGGCAACGCACAGCGCCAGGACAAGGCGGCCAAGGTCGTCGCGTGCCTCAACTCCGACAAGAACCAGCTGTCGTTGGCCCAGCAGCGCCAGACCGTGCCGACGAAGACCGCGCTGATGGACAGGTTCGCCACCGAACAGCCCAGGATGAAGGCGTTCACCGACCAGGTGCGCAACGCCCGTGCCCGCACAGGTGAGTTGGGCAAGGACTGGCCGAAGGCCGCCACCAAGATCTACACCGCGATACAGACCGCGCTCACCCAGGGGGCGACTCCGGCGAAGGCACTGAAGCAGGCCCAGGATGGCTGACGTACTGCGCCGCGCGGTGCGGGCCAAGGAGCGTGCGGTGCGGGCCGCCACCGACGGTGCCCCAGTGAGCCGGAAGCTCGGGAAACGCGGTCGGCGGCGCCAGTCCCACCTGCTCTTCCTGCTGCCCGCCCTGGCCTACATGGTCGCCTTCTTCGGCTACCCGGTCGTCAAGAACGTCGTCATGGGGTTCGAGCACTACACGACGAGCACCTTCTACACCGGCGCGGCGCCCTGGGTCGGCCTCGCCAACTACCGGGCCGTCATCTCGTCCTCCGTCTTCGACAAGGCTCTCCTCAACACGGTCCTGTTCACGGTGGGTTCGATCGCGGGGCAGTTCCTCACCGGCCTGGCGATCGCCCTGTTCTTCCGCCGCAGGTTCCCGCTGAACGGCGTCATGCGCTCCCTGCTGTTGCTGCCGTGGCTGGTGCCGCTGATCGTCTCCAGCGCGGTGTGGCGCTGGATCCTCGACCAGGACAACGGCGTACTCAACCGCTTCCTCGGCGCCGTTCACCTCGTACAGGACCGTCCCGGCTGGCTGACCAGCACCTCGCTGGCGCTGTTCGCGGTGATCGTGGTCAACATCTGGATCGGGATCCCGTTCAACGTCGCGATCCTCTACGGCGGACTGCAGGACATCCCCGAGGAGTTGTACGAGGCGGCGGCCCTGGACGGCGCGACGGGCTGGCGGGCCTTCCGGCATGTGACGTGGCCCCTGCTGCGGCCCGTGGTCAGCGTGGTGCTCGTCCTCGGCGTCGTCTACACGGTCAAGGTCCTCGACGTCATCCTCGGACTCACCAACGGCGGCCCGGCGAACGCGACACAGACCATCGCCAGTCAGTCCTACCAACTCTCCTTCCAGCAGTTCGACTTCGGACAGGGTGCCGCGCTCGGCAACATCCTCATCGTCGTCTCGCTGGTCTTCGCCGTCCTCTATCTGCGCGCGAACCGTCGCGCCGTCGAGCAGTGAGGCCGTCATGGCATCCATCACGCGCACCTCTGTCCAACCGGCCACGCACACACCCGTCCACCGGCGGCGCTCCCGGCAACGGCCCTGGGGATACACCGCCATCGGCGCGCTGATCCTGGCCGTGATGCTGTTCCCGGTCTACTGGATGGTCAACGTCTCCCTCCAGCCGGCCAACACCGCGGTGAGCACGCCCTGGTTCCCGACCCACCTGAACTTCGACGGCTACGCCACCGCGCTCAGCCAGCAGGGGCCAAATCTCCTGACCAGCCTCGTCGTTGCCGTGGGGAGCGTGGTGTTCAGCCTGATCATCGCGAGCCCGGCCGCGTACGCGCTCGCCCACGTCAACGCGCGCTCGGTCGGCCCCGTGCTGTTCGGGATCCTGATCAGCCAGATGGTCCCGGGCATCGTCGTGGCCAACGCCCTCTACAGCGCGTACATCGACGTCGGGCTGCTCAACTCGATCCCCGGCCTGATCCTGGCCGACTCCACCGCGGGAATCCCGTTCGCGATCCTGATCCTGCGGGCCTTCATGGGCAACATCCCCGCCTCGGTGATCGAGGCGGCCCGGGTGGACGGAGCGGGCAGGGTCCGGGCGTTCGTCTCGATCGTCCTGCCGATGAGCAGGAACGCCCTTATTACGGCAGGGCTGTTCACGTTCCTGTTCACCTGGAGCGACTTCCTCTTCGCGCTGACCCTGACGACGACCGAGGACGTCCGGCCCGTCACCCTCGGCCTCTACCAGTACCTCGGCTCCCACGTCAGCGACTGGAACGCGGTGATGGCCACCGCGACCCTCGCCTCGGTCCCGGCTCTCGTGCTGCTCCTGGTGGCACAGCGCTACATCGCCACCGGCGTGACCGGCGGAGCCGTCAAATGACTCGCCCCCAGGGCGACTTCGAAGAAAGGCAGAACACTTCTGTGACCACGTCTTCCGCACCGCCCCCGGCCCCGATCCGCGTGACCGTGTGGGGGGAGAACCGCCACGAGAAGATCGAGGAGCACGTGGCCAGGATCTACCCGCAGGGCATGCACAGCACGATCGCCGAGGGCATCAAGGAGAACCTCGGCGACGCCTGCACCGTACGCACCGCCACGCTGGACGACCCCGAACACGGCCTGACCGAGGAGGTGTTGGCCTCGACCGACGTCCTCACCTGGTGGGGGCACGCCGCTCACGCCGAGGTGTCCGACGAGGTCGTCGAACGGGTGCACCGGCACGTGCTGTCCGGCATGGGCCTCGTGGTGCTGCACTCCGGCCACTGGTCGAAGATCTTCGTCAAGCTCATGGGAACCAGCTGCACCCTGCGCTGGCGCAACGAGCACGACCGCGAGCTGGTGTGGACGGTGAACCCAACGCACCCGATCGCCAAGGGAGTTCCGCACCCCCTCGTCGTCGAGGAGGACGAGATGTATGGCGAATTCTTCGACATCCCCGTCCCTGACGAATTGGTCTTCGTCAGCTCCTTCACGGGCGGCGAGGTGATCCGCAGCGGTTGCACCTTCCGCCGCGGCCACGGCAGGATCTTCTACTTCAGCCCCGGCGACCAGGACTACCCCGTCTACCACAACAAGGACATCCGCCGGGTGATCGCCAACGGCGTGCGATGGGCGCGCACGGACCGGCCCGAGCGCAGCCACCCGGTGCTGCTGCGGTACGACACCGACGACTTCTTCAACGGCGTGGACTACTCGGGGCCGCTTCGATGACCCACCGGACCATCCCCTGCGGGCCCGACAACCCTCTGCGCGTACTGGTGGTCGGCGCCGGCTCCATGGGACAGCAGTGGCTGACCACCGTCACCGCCGCACCCGAGGCCGAACTCGCCGGCATCGTCGACCTCGACCTGGACACGGCCCGGCGGTCCGCCGCCGGCCTGGGCCGGCCGGACCTCCCGGTCGGCTCCGACGCGGTCGCGCTCGCGGCCGACACCGGCGCCCAGGCGATCGTCAACGTGACGGTTCCGGTGGCCCATCACCCCGTCACCACCGCCGCGTTGTTCGCCGGGCTGCCCGTCCTCGGCGAGAAGCCGATCGCCGACACCCTGGCCCGCGCCCTGTCGCTGGCCGCCGCGGCCGAGGTCAGCGGCGAGCTGTTCATGGTGAGCCAGTCACGGCGCTGGAACCCCCAACTCTTCGCCCTGCGCGGGATGTTGGGAGAACTCGGCGCGATCGGCACGCTGACGACCGAGTTCTTCAAGGCTCCGCGCTTCGGCGGTTTCCGCGAGGAGATGGCGTACCCGCTGCTGATCGACATGGCGATCCACGCCTTCGACTCGGCCCGCTTCCTGCTCGGCGCGGACCCGGTCACCGCCTACTGCCAGGCGTACAACCCGCCATGGAGCTGGTACGACGGCGACGCAGCCGCGAGCGCCGTCTTCGAGATGGAAGGCGGTGCGCGCTATGCGTACAACGGCAGTTGGTGCAGTCCGGGCGCCGAGACCTCGTGGAACGGCACCTGGCGGGCGAGCGGCGAGAAGGGTTCGGCGCTGTGGGACGGCGACACCGAGCCCGTGCTCGTCGCCGACGTACAACCCGCCGAGCGGCCCCGCTCCCCGCACTCCGACATCGCCGGAGCGCTGCGGGTCTTCGTCGAGTCGCTGCGGACCGGCAGCACGCCCATGGGAGAGGTGCACGAGAACACCATGAGCCTGGCGATGGTCGAGGCCGCAGTGGAGTCGGCCAGGACCGGGCAGCGCGTACTCGTGGACGACGTGCTCGACCAGGCGTACGCGGCGGCCCTCCGCGAGGAGACCCGCCCCGACGTACGTGCCGCCCTTGCCGGTTGGCCGTCGGTCCGCGGCACCCTCGCCCCGCACCGGACACCGCCCGCCGCCGCGTCCGCCTGACGCCCTACCGATAGGAG
>NZ_JBXVPZ010000098.1:0-25131 GCF_057961495.1 Streptomyces sp. P5F9
GGTTCCAGGGTGCGGGGCCCGGGGCTCGGCAGGAGCCGGGGGGCCGCGCACGGGCCTCAGGTGGTGTTCGAGTCGCTGCCGCTCATGTCGCCGTCGACGGTGTCGAAGATGTCCAGCAGCTTCTCGCCGTCGATCGAAGTGAGACTGTCGCCCTGTGTCTTCAGCAGGGTGGTGATCGTCTCGTCCAGCGCGTCGTCGATGTCGTCGAAGAGCGTCTTCTGACCGGTGAGGATCTTGTCCAGCGCGGTCGCCTGCGTCTTGAGCGCCTCCACGAGCGTGGACCCGCCGACCGGGTCCGAGCTGTCACCGCCGTTCATCAGGCCGATGCGCAGGATCTTGGCGAGTCCCTGGGCGGAGCCGGCGCCGGTCTCGGCGATCAGGTTCTTCAGGGACCGGACGCCCGCGTTGTCCTTGCGGATGTTCACCAGATCGGTGATGAAGTCGGCGACGTCGGTGTTCTTGAAGTTCTTCAGCGCGGTCGAGTCGAGGTGGGTCAGATCTGCCATGGGTGCCTCCGCGGGCGGAACGCGCCGACCCTGGCGTACGGCGCGGCGACGGAACGGGAAGGAGCCTGGACGACCGCACCGACCGCGAGGAGACCGGTCGGTGCGGTGGGGGCCGGCCGGCTCAGCGGCCGATGGTGACCTCGGACCACATCTGGCTGAGCGAGTTCTCGCTGTACTTGTAGCTGCTCGAAATCTCGTTGAGGAGCTGTGAGTGCGAGGTGAGCAGCGTCTCCATGTTCTGCACCGCGCCGTCCCAGGCCGCCTGCTTCTGGCGGTAGGTGTCGGCGTCGTTTCCGTACCAGGTCTTGGACAGCTCGCTGAGCTCCGCCTCAAGGTTGGACAGCGTCTGGGCGATCGCCTTGGTCTGCGCCACCATGTCGTCCGCGGCGTTCGACATGTGGTTGTAGCTGACGTAGATGACACCGTCGGACAGGTTGTCTGCCACAGCTTGCCTCTCTTACGCGATGTGGGGATCGGACGTGACCGCGAGGTCACGGGGAAGCGGGCGTCGGTCAGCCGGCGAGCTGGTCGAAGGCCGACTGCGCCGCGTTGTACGCCTGGTTGATGGAGTCGTTCGAGGAACCCTGGGTCTTGTTGTGTTCCACGAGGCTCTGGTTCAGCCGGTCGATGACGTCCTCAAGGTTCTTGAGGATGACGTTGCACTGGTCGTCCCACTGGGTGAGCAGCTGGCCGTACTGGCCACCGTCGCTGCCCTGGTAGCCGCTGCCCAGGGTGGAACGGGTGCTGTCGACATCCTGACGGATCTTCACGATGCCGCTGAAAGCGCTCTCCAGGGCCTGGATTCCGTTCCGGGTCGAACCTTCGCTTGACTGCTGGCCATCTCCAGCCATCGTCCCACCTTTCGTAAGCCGATCTGAGGTACGAGTACAACTGAGCCTAGATTGGCGGAAGTTGCGCTGACAACGAACTGAGGAAGATCTGAGCTTGCCTACGGCTTCCGTCCAAAGGCTTTTACCGGTAAGCAACTTGACCGGAACACGCGCTTCCGCGGGTGACGGTTCTGGCTCGAACCTGCTTTGGCGTGAACACGATCTCCATCGGCGTGAATTCGTCAGTTCCCGGCGCCCTGGGCCGAGTTGAGGGAACCGCCCGCCGGGGCCTGTCCGCCGACCGCGGGCAGGCCGGCCTCGATCCCGGACCGTCCGCCGGCACCGGCGCCCGGGCCGCACTGCGCCGCCGCGCCGCCCATGCCCCCGCCCACCGAGCCGGAGTCCGACGCCGCTGCCCGGGCGCTGAGTTCGGGCCCGGTCGGCAGCATCGACAGCAGCGTGGACGGCACCTTCACCGGCGTCGCCCCGCCGTAGCCGAGCGCGGCGAGCGCGTTGGCGTCCGGGATGCGGTACTTCACTCCGTCGTCGCCGACCAGGAACGTGGTGTCGCCGACGGTCTCGCCGGCCGCGCCCAACGCCCGTACCAGCGTGCCGTGTCCGGGCCGGGTCACCACCCGGTCCACGCTCACGCAGGCCGCGGTCAGCGCCGTCGGGTCCGCCTGGGCCGCAGGGTACAGCGCGGTCTCCGCGACCCGTACCGAGGTCACCCGCACCTGCCCGTCGGCCGGGTCGACCTGGGCGCACACCGACTCCCCAGCCGCGAGCGCCAGCGCGCTCGGCGGGGTGTCCGGCAGCCCGGCGACCGACGGGTCGGTGCCCGCCGACCCCGGTGCCTGGTGGGCCCGCAGGTCGGAGACGTCGATGGTGACGACGTTCGGCGCCCCTCCGTCGTAGGCCTCCTTGCGGGTGTCCGGATCGCCGAGCAGCAGCGCCGACTGGGTGTCCGTCACCGGGTGCAGGCCGTCCTTCTGGAGGACGTACTCCTGGTTGCCGGAGCCCGCCACCACGCGGAACACCTGGCCGATCCGGGTGGCCCGGCCGCCCAGTTCGGGCCCGGTCGTGCCGCGGCCGTCGACCTTCGGGGTGGCCAGGTCCGGGCCGGTCACCAGGGCGTCGAGGAAGGCCGCCGACACCGGGCGGGGTGTCACGGGCGCGTAGCCGAGGGACTCCGCGGCGCCCGAGTTTTCGTCCAGCTCAAGGCGGCTGCCCTGCCACACCAAGTAAGTGTGTTTGTCCGGGCCCTTGACCACCAGCGCCGACTTCGCGCCGACCGGGTCCGTCTCCACCGGGGCACCCGGCACGAGGGCCGTCCGCAGGCCGGAGCCGGTCGAGCAGACCTCCCACGGCGAGGACTCCAGGTCGCCGGTGCCCGGCACGGAGTCGGGGGCGCCGGTGATCCCGACCGGCCTGCCGACCGGGGTGCCCGCGAGCGACTTCGAGCCGACCGACGTGGTCTTCAGGTCGGCGCCGCCGATCAGCACGGCCGACGCGTAGTTGCGCACCGGGCGCAGCCTGCCGTCGGCGTACAGATAGCGGGCGCCGGTGTCCTTGTTGACGATCAGGGTGTCGCCGCTGCGCCAGGCGTCGTTGCCGCCGGGCCTGAGCAGCCCGAACACCAGCGCCCCCGCGCAGAACAGCACGCCGACGATCAGGCCGACGAGGGCGCCCCGGCTGGTACGGCCCAGGGGGCTCTCCGGTGCGTCCGGGTCGGCCAGCAGCATGCCCGAGGTCAGGCGGCCCATCATGAACGTGTGCGCTTGCACCTGGTCGCGCTTCGACCGCACGCTTTCCTCCTGCTCGGTCGTTCTGCTTCTGGTTCGCCCGGCTGTACCCGGACCCTGCTCGCGGACCGGCGGGCGGATGAGCCCGTCCTGCCGCTTCCGGTTCTCGTTCCGCCCGGCCCACGCTCGCCGGCCGCAGGCGGTCCGCCCGTGCCGCGCTTCTGCTTCTCGTCCCGCCCGCCCGCGTCCGCCGGCCCCTGACCGGCCGGGAACAGCGGCCGGTCCGGGGCTCGCGGGCGGTCAGCCGAACAGGCCGCGGAGGGTGCCGAAGACGCCCAGCAGCCACAGGGTCAGCGGCAGCAGGGCGATCGCCAGCAGGGAGTGCAGGATCTCCGCCGCGCGGCCCCAGTACGGGACCATGCGCCGTCCCGGTACGGTCCACACCGCGACCGTGAGTGCCGCCGCCACCGCGAGCAGGCCCGCGACCAGCAGCGTCCGCTCGCCGCCGGACAGCCGCAGCCCCCAGCCGAACGCGAGCAGCAGCAGACCCCAGGCGCCCGGCAGCACCAGCACGAGCCGCTGCGCGGTGTTCACCAGACCCCGGCCGTGCAGGAGCAGCAGCAGCGACAGGACCAGCGCGACCAGCAGCGCCGGGAGGCTCGGGCGGCGGGCCAGGGCCACCAGGCAGGCCGACGAGAGCACGCCCGTCGCGCCGTACAGCGCGGTCATCCACTCGCCGGCCAGCTCGGTGCGTACGGCGACGTCGCTGCCCCGGTAGGGCTCGATGCCCTCCTGGAGCTGTTCCGCGTTGGTGGGCAGCGCGGGCATCCGCATCCCGGCGAACTTGAACGACAGCGACGGCACCAGACCGCCGAGCAGCACCGTCAGCGCGGCGACCACACCGGCCGCGCCCGCCACGCGCACGTCGAACACCGTCATCAGCACACCGCTCACCGCCGCCGCGAGCGCCACCAGCGCCGACGCCAGGAACAGCGGGGTGCGGGCCGCGGAGGCCGCGAGGGCGAGGACCGCGCCGCCCGCCCAGGCCGCCGCCGCCCCCAACAGCCGTGCCCCCAGCACCTGGTGGGCCTGCGGACCGCTCAGCTCACCGCCCGGCACCAGCCAGCCCGCGAGGGCCAGCGCCGGGGACGCGAGCAGGCCCAGGATCACGCCGGTCGCCGGATCGTCCACCGCCCGGCTCGCCGACGCGGCCCCGGCCAGCAGCAGCAGACCGGTTCCCACGGCGGTGGCCGCGCGCAGCGACGCCGGGGCGCCCGGCAGCGCCAGCAGGACAAGACCGGCCAGTACGGCCACGGCGAGCAGGCCGCGCAGCAGGCGCCGGGCCGCCTCGGGGCTCCAGCCGTGCAGCCGGTCCCGGGTGACCGCGGCGATGCCGTCGACCAGGTCGTCGAGGCGTACCTCGGGCAACGCCTCGGTGCGCGGCCGGAGATGGAGCGCCTCGCCGTCGGTCAGCCCGAGGGAGGCGAGGGTCGCCTCGTCGTCGAGCGGCCGGCCGCCGAGGCGCTGGAGTATCCAGCCGTCGTGTTCGAGACCGGTCTCCTCGGCCTCCTCCCCCGCGTACCGCAGCACGGTGGGCAGCAGGTCGGCGACCGGCACGTCGGACGGCACGGCGAGGTCGATGGTGCGGGCCGGGGCCCGCACGGTCAGATGGCACAGGCCGGTCACGGAAGTGTCGGTCATACCGGGGCTCACGTCTCCTGGACATCGAAACGGGGGCACGCGGCGCGGCGTGCGGGGTGGGGGGTACGGGGTGTCTGTGAAGCAGGGGGTGACATGGACGTACGGAGTTGACGGGGTGCACACTACTGACACTCCCTACGACGCGTGTCAACGGGAGCCCCCACCAACGGTGTTGACAGCGTCCTCCACCGTGCCAGTGCCGAGGCCGGATTCCGGTGCATGCCCCCACATGCCGCCGCGGTGCGCGAAGTCCGTTAGGAGCCCCAAGCGTTGAGCGTGGTCCTGTTCCGTCGTCCTGCCCGCCGTCGCGGACCCGACATGCCCGCAGGCGAGTTGGTCCTCCAGGAACCGCCGACCCTCATGGAGACCGTCCCGGACACGTCCGCGGTGTGGACGTATCTGCCGATGGCCATGATGTCGGTCTCGATGATGATGCTGTTCCTGCGGTCGGGCGGCCAGTCCAGCGGTGTCTTCATGTACATCGCGCTCGGCATGATGGTGATGGCCGCCGGCGCGATGATGATCGGTCAGGTCATGCGCAAGGCCGGCGACCGCAAGCAGCGGCTGCGCGGTGAACGCCGGGACTATCTGCGCTACTTGGCGCAAAGTCGCCGTACGGTGCAGCGGGCCGTGGTCGAGCAGCAGCTCGCGCTCGCCTGGCGGCATCCCGAGCCCCGGGTGCTGCGCACCATGGTCCGCACCACGCGGCTGTGGGAGCGCCGGGTCAAGGACGACGACTTCGGCGAGGTGCGGATAGCGGTCGGCGACCAGCAGCTCGCGATGCGGCTGACTCCCGTCTCCAGCAAGCCGGTCGAGGACCTGGAACCGCTGTGCGCGCACGCGCTGCGCCGTTTCATCCGGGCCTACAGCACCGTGCCCGGCCAGCCCATCGCGCTGTATCTGCGGTCCTGGTCACGGGTGTTGGTGCACGGCGACCACGACGCCGCGCGCGGGATGCTGCGCGCCGCGCTGTCCCAACTGGCCCTGTTCCACCCGCCGGAGGAGCTGTGGATCGCGGTCTGCGCCGGTGACGAGGTGCGTGCCGAGTGGGAGTGGGTGAAGTGGCTGCCGCACAACCAGCACCCCCAGGAGACCGACGGCGCGGGCCCGTTGCGCATGGTGGCCTCCGCCTTCACGGACCTGGAGGACCAGCTCGGCAGCGAGTTCTCCGAGCGGCCCGCGTTCGACCCCGACGCCGTGCCCGGCCGTGACGAGCCGCTGGTGGTCGTCATCGTGGACGGCGCGGCCATCCCGGCAGGACACCGCTTCGACGGTCCCGGTTACCGCAACGCCGTCGTCCTCGACCTCTCCGACAGCCTCACCTGGCGCCCCGGCCGCACCACGCTGCGCCTCGACGTCGCCCCGGACGCGGTCTCCCTGGTCCGCACCGACCGCAGCCGCAAAGAACAGGCCACCGTCCTGGGCCGCCCCGACCGGATGGGTCCCGTCGCCGCCGAGGCACTGGCCCGCCTGATCGCGCCGTACCGGATGACTCTTTCCTCCGACGCGGTCGAACCGCTCTCCAACGACACCGAGTTGACCACCCTGCTCGGCATCGCGGACCTGCACCGGCTCGACCCCGACACGATCTGGCGGCGGCACACCGGCTCCGCCCGGCTGCGCGTCCCGGTCGCGGTCGGCGCGGACGGCCGGCCCGTGGAGCTGGACATCAAGGAGTCCGCGCAGGGCGGCATGGGCCCGCACGGCATGCTGATCGGCGCCACCGGTTCCGGCAAGTCCGAGCTGCTGCGCACCCTGGTCCTCGGTCTCGCGCTCACGAACTCTTCCGAAACACTCAACTTCGTCCTGGTGGACTTCAAGGGCGGCGCGACCTTCCTCGGTCTGGACGAACTCCCGCACACCTCCGCCGTCATCACCAACCTCGCCGACGAGGCCGCCCTGGTGGAGCGCATGCAGGACGCGCTGCACGGTGAACTCATCCGCCGCCAGGAGCTGTTGAGGTCGGCCGGCAACTACACGTCGGCCCTGGAGTACGAGAAGGCGCGGGCCGGCGGCGCCGATCTCGCTCCGCTGCCCAGCCTGTTCGTCGTCGTCGACGAGTTCAGCGAACTCCTCGCCTCGCACCGGGAGTTCATGGAGCTGTTCGTGATGATCGGCCGCCTCGGCCGGTCCCTCGGCGTGCATCTGCTGCTCGCCTCGCAGCGCCTGGACGAGGGCAGGATGCACCAGCTGGAGTCGCATCTGTCGTACCGGATCGGTCTGCGCACCTTCTCCGCGATGGAGTCGCGGGGTGTCCTCGGTGTCCCCGACGCGTACGAACTGCCCTCGCAGCCCGGCAGCGGCTACCTCAAGTCCGGCATCGAGGCGCTGACCCGGTTCCGCGCCGCCTATGTCTCCGGCCCCTACCGCAGGCGCGGCGGTGCCGTCGCGCAGGCCCGGGTCGCCACGCAGGTGGTGCCCTGGTCGACCGGGTACATCGTGCCGCGCGCTCCCGCGCCGGCCGCGATCGTGCCGGAGCCCGAGGCGGAGGAGAGCGCCGAGAGCCTGCTGGCGGTGGCGCTGGACCGGCTGCGCGACTCCGGGCCGCCCGCGCACCGGGTGTGGCTGCCGCCGCTGGACACCGCGTCGCCGCTGGACGTCCTCCTCGGTGGTCTCAGCGAGGACCCGGACCGCGGTCTGAACGCGTCCCGCTGGGCCGGCGCCGGGAAGCTGCGGGTGCCGGTCGGTCTGGTCGACAAGCCGTTCGACCAGCGCCGTGACCCGCTCGTGGTGGACCTCGCCGGGGCCGGCGGCCATGTCGCCGTCGCGGGAGGTTCCCAGAGCGGCAAGTCCACCGTCCTGCGCAGCCTCATCATGGCGCTCGCACTCACCCATACCCCGCGCGAAGTCCAGTTCTACTGCCTCGACTTCGGCGGTGGCACGCTCTCCCAGCTCACGGGCCTGCCGCACGTCGGCGGGGTCGCGGCCCGCCTCGACACCGAGCGGATCAGCCGTACGGTCGCCGAGGTCACCGCCGTCCTCACCCAGCGCGAGCAGTTCTTCCTGGACAACGGCATCGACTCGATGTCGACCTACCGGCGCCGCCGGGCCGCCGGGGAGTTCCCCGACGAACCGCACGGCGACATCTTCCTGGTGATCGACGGCTGGTCGGCGGTCCGGCAGAACTTCGACCAGTTCATCCCCACGTTCAACCAGATCGCCACCAGCGGCCTCAACTACGGCATCCACCTGATCGTCGCGACCGCCCGCTGGCTGGAACTCACCGCCCCGGTCCGCGACCAGTCCGCGACCCGGCTCGAACTCCGGCTCGGCGACACGATGGACTCCGTCGTGGACATCCGCAAGGCGAGCGCGGTGCCGCAGATCCCGGGCCGGGGTCTGACCGTCGAGACGAAACTCCACTTCCTGTCCGCACTGCCGCGCGGTGACGGTTCCACCGACCCGGAGACGCTCAGCGAGGGCGTCGCCGACCTGGTCGACCGGATCGCCTCGGCCTGGCACGGGCCGCGCGCCCCGCAGGTCCGGATGCTCCCGCACCGGCTGCCCGCGGCCGAACTCCCCGAGCCCGAACTCGGCGACGGTGTCAGCCTCAGGATCGCGCTCGGCCAGGACGAGGAGACCCTCGGCACCGTCTGGCACGACTTCTCCCGCACCCCGCACCTGGTCGCCGTCGGCGACACGGAGAGCGGCAAGACCAACCTCCTACGGCTGGTCGCGGACTCCGTCGTCGCCCGCTACACCCCCGCCGAGGCCCGCATCCTCGTCGTCGACTACCGCCGCGGCCTGGTCGACGCCGTCCCCGAGGAGTACCGCCTCGGCCACGCGGTGGCCCTGGAAGCCCTGAAACAACTGGTGGGCGGCTCCGCGAAGGCCCTGCGCACCCGCGTCCCCGGCCAGGAGATCACCCCGGCCCGCATGCGCCAGGCCGACTGGTGGACGGGCCCCCGCCTGTTCGTCCTCGTCGACGACTACGACATGGTCGGCGGGGGCACGGTGATGGACCACCCCTTCGCCCCGCTCTTCGAACACCTCGCCCTGGGCCACGAGTTGGGCCTCCACGTGGTCGTCGCCCGCTCCGCCACAGGCGCCGGGCGCGGCCTGAACGACCAGCTCCTGCGCCGCATGGACGAGGTCAACACCCCGGGCATCCTGATGTCCTGCTCCCCGTCCGAGGGCTACGTCTTCGGCAACGTCAAACCCCGGGTCCTCCCCCCGGGCCGAGCCCTCCACATCGTCCGCCGCAAGCCGTCGCTCATCCAGACGGCACTGGCAGCGGGAGCCGAGGAGTAGGGCGCCGACGCCGAACGGAACGGCCCCGGACGACGAACAGTCGTCCGGGGCCGTTCCGTTTCACCCTGTGCGTGGTTCCCGGCCGTCAGCTCTCCGAGGCCCCCGGGGCACCGGTGCCCACCGGAACCGGGCTCTCCGCGCCCTCGGGCCCGGCCGTACCCTCCGGCCGGGTGGACGGGCGCCAGCCCAGGCGGCGCCCCCGGGGCAGGATCAGCCCCAGCCACACCACCGCGATGATCACGGCGAGGCCCGCCGACGCGGGCCACAGGGCGCGGCGGAGGGGGCCTGCCGCCTTGTCGGCCGGGAGGTGGACCGGGGTGCCCGCGTCGCCCCGGGCCGGTGCTGCGGCGGTGCCGGTCAGGACCGAGGTGACGGCCGCGTACGGGTCGAGGCGGGGCACGTCGGCCGGGTAGGCCGAGGTGCGGAGCAGGGTCGCGGTCTGGGCGGCCGTCAGGTCCGGGTGGACGGAGCGGACCAGCGCCGCCGCCCCCGCCACGAAACCGGCGGCCAGGGACGCGCCCGAGCCTATGTAGTGGCCGGCCTTCTTCGGGCCGATGCCGACAACTCCGTCCCCGGGCGCGGAAATCGCGGCACTGGACGTCGTGTACGCGCCGGTCGGCCGCTTGCCGGAGACATCGACGTCGAGGACGGAGAGCACGCCGTCGTCGGCGGCCGGGTAGTAGTCGCGGGCGGGCGGACTGTCCGTCGCCGAGGTCGCCGTGGACGGCGCGTCCGGTACGGCGGCGGCGACCACCAGGACGTCCTTCTTCGCGGCGAGCGCGACCGCCGACCGCAGCGCGGCGGTGTCACCGCCGAGCGCCGCCGACACCGTCACGACCTTGGCACCGCCGTCCACGGCGGCCCGGATCCCGTCCGCGACCTGGTCCGCGGTGACCTTCCCCCGCGCGTCACTCCCCCGCACCGCGAGGATCCGCGCCTGCCGCGCCACCCCCGCGAACCGCACACCGTCCGCTACGGCCGCGCCGATCAGCCCGGCCACGAAGGTGCCGTGTCCCACGCAGTCGGTCCCGGCGTCGCCGACCGCCGTGACCCGCCCCTTCAGCGCGGGTGCGGAGGACGAGACCCCGGTGTCGACCACGCCGACGGTCACCCCGGTGCCCGACGCGAACGGCCAGGTGCGGCTCAGCTGGAGCGAGACCTGCTCCCAGGGCACGTCGGTGGCGCGCCGGTCCGAGCCCGCCGCACAGTCCGCGTCGGCGTCCAACTGCGAGGCCAGCACGGGGAGTTGGACCGTGCTGCCCGCCGCCGACGCGGATCCTGCGCCGACCGCGCTCGCGGCGGCCGTCAGCAGCAGTGCCAGACCGGAGGCAAAGACCTTGCCGTGTGCCGTCGTCATGCCCGGGCCGCCCCGCTGGAGGTCGGGGAGGCGGCCGTCGGGTCGGCGAGGTCCTCCGGGAGGAGGAGCCGCAGGTCGTCGAGGCTGGGGACGGCGAGTCTGCTGAGCCGGCCCGCCTGTCGGGTCATCATCCGCTCCAGGATCTGGCGGGCGGTGCGCGCGTTGCCGAACGACCGGTCGCGGGGCAGCGAGTCGAAGTACTGCCGGAGGATCGGTCCGAGGCCGGCCGCGCACTCGTAGCCGAGTTGTACGGCGTGCTCGCGGACGATGGTGACCAGCTCGTCGGAGGAGTAGTCGGCGAACTCGACCCGGCGCGAGAACCGGGAGGACAGACCCGGGTTGGAGGCGAGGAACGTCTCCATCTCCTGGGTGTAGCCGGCGACGATGACGACCACCTTGTCGCGGTGGTCCTCCATCAGCTTCAGCAGGGTGTCCACGGCCTCCCGGCCGAAGTCGGAGCCGGACGCCTCACGCGGGGTGAGGGTGTACGCCTCGTCGACGAACAGCACACCGCCCAGGGCGCGTTCGAAGACCTCCCGGGTCAACTGCGCGGTGTGGCCCACGTATCGGCCGACGAGATCGGCGCGGGACACCTCGACGAGCTGGCCGCGCGGCAACACGCCCAGGGAGGCGAGGAGTTCGCCGTAGAGGCGGGCCACGGTGGTCTTGCCGGTGCCGGGCGGGCCGGTGAAGACGAGGTGGTGGCTGAGCCGGGGCACCGGGAGTCCGGCGGCCTCGCGCTGCTTGGCCGTCGACACCAGATTGACGAGGTCGGTGACGTCCCGCTTCACCGCGTGGAGTCCGACCAGCGCGTCCAGCCTGCTCAGCGCGTCGTCGCCGGGGTCGACGGCGTTCGGGCCGTCGGCGGCGGTGCGGGCCGCCTCCTCGCTGATGTCCTGCGGCAGCAGCAGCGAGAGGTCCTGCTCGGTGACGTCGGTGAGCGCGGACAGCCGTACGGCCTGCCGGTCCACCATCTCCTCGAACACCTGCCGTGCGGCACGGCCGTTGCCGAACCCGGCGTCCTTCGGTATGCGTTCGAAGTGCACCGCGAGGGCGTGCCGGGTCTCGTCGGCGAGTGCGTACTGGTGGCGTACGCACATGCTCTCCATGATCTCGACCAGCTCCGGCACCGAGTAGTTCTCGAACTCGACGGTGCGTGAGAAACGGGACGCCAGACCGGGGTTGGAACCGAGGAAGCTGCGCATCTCGTCGGAGTAGCCCGCCGCGACGACGACCACGTCCTCGCGGTGGTCCTCCATCAGCTTCAGCAGGGTGTCGACGGCTTCACGCCCGAAGTCGGCCCCGGAACCACGGGAGTCGGAGGTGAGCGTGTACGCCTCGTCGACGAACAGGACACCGCCCAGGGCCCGTTCGAAGGCCTCGGTGGTCTTGATGGCCGTACCGCCGATGACCTGGGCGACGAGGTCGGCGCGGGAGACCTCGACGAGGTGGCCGGAGCGCAGGGCGCCCAGCTCGGCGAGGATCGTGCCGTAGAGGCGGGCGACGGTGGTCTTGCCCGTACCGGGGGGACCGGCGAAGACGAGGTGGCGGCTCATCGGCGGTGCGGACATGCCGAGTTGGGCGCGACGGGCGGCCAGCTGGGTGAGGTTGACGAGGGTGCGGACCTGTTCCTTGACGTTGTCGAGGCCGATGAGGCTCTCCAGCGCGGCCATCGGTCCGTCGGGGCGGCCGGGGCCGTCCGAGGCGGACACGGTGCCCGCCGGGTCGGTGCCCTCGGCCTCGCCGAAGCCCCAGGCGTCGCGGGACTCGTTGCCGGTGCTGGTGAGGTTCTCCACCGCGAGCCGGCCGCCGGCCTTGGCCTGGACGAGGCCGCCGCCCTTGTTGTCGCGGACCGTGCAGCCGACCACGGACACCGGTGCCTCCGACTCGACGCGGATGCCGTCGCGGTCGTTGCCCGCCGCCTCGCAGCCGTTCAGGGAGGCCCGGCCGCCGTCGCGGACCAGGAAGCCGTGCTCGGCGGACGCGGCGGTCCGTACCCGGTTCGCCGTCAACTCGCCGCCGGTGTCCACGAGTACACCGCAGCCGCCGGCCGAGACCAGCTCGCCGTCGCGCAGCGCCGCCGTGCCCTCGCCGCCGATCTCCAGACCGGCACCGCCGGGGTTGTTCACCCGGAATCCGGCGAGATAGACGTTGCCGCCCGCCGCGATCTCCGCGCCCGCGCCGCCCGGTGTCTCCACCGTGCAGTCCTCCACGCGGCCGCGCCCGCCGTCGCGCACGGAGACCCCGGAACCGCCCGCGCCGGTGATCCGGGCGCGCCGCACCAGCGGGTTGGCGTTGCCGCGGATCACCACACCGGTGCCCTTGACGTCGATGATCTCCACGCGCTCCAGCTCGGCCGCCGCGTCCTCTTCGAGCAGGACGCCGTCCGACTCGCCGTCCCGGACGGTCAGCGAGGTCAGCGTGGGCGAGGAGGCCCCGGCCACCCGCAGCGCCGCCATCTGGGCGCCGGTCAGCCAGCAGTCCTCGTACGTGCCGCGCGAACGGTCCGTCACCAGCAGGCCGTTGCCCGTGGTGCGGGCGGTGCGGCAGCGGCGCAGCACCGGGTCGCTGCCGTGCGAGACGATGATGCCGGGGCCGCTGCTGTTGGTGACCCGCACCTCCTCCAGCTCGCAGCGGGCGGTGCTGGTGATGTGCACACCGATCGAGGTGTCGCGGACCACGGTCCGCAGCACGCGTATCGCGCTGCGCTCTTCAAGTGCCAGCGAGGGCTTGTCGGTCGAGGCGAGGTCGCAGTCCTCTACGGAGCCTTGCGCATCCCCGTTGGCGAGCACGCCGTTGCCGCGCGCGTCGCGCACGGTGCAGCCGCGCAGGGTGGCCCGGCCGCGCTCGCTGATCACCACCCCGCTGGTGCCGAAGTGTTCGAAGGTGCAGGACTCCAGCGAACTCTCCGTGGACGAGGTGACCACGACACCGGCGCCGGTGCGGTTGGACACCCGGCACTCGCGCATCGCCAACGAGCCGGAGTTGCGCGCCAGTACGGTCGTCCACGAGGCGCCGGACAGATCGCAGCCCTGCATCGCGACCTGCCCGTGCGAGGCGTCCACGGCCGGGTGTTCCTCGTCGTGGCCCTGGACCACCAGGTCGGTCAGCATCACCGCGTCGACGCGCAGCGAGATCACGGTGCCCTTGCGCGGTGCCAACCGGACGGTGCCGCGCGCCTGTTCGGCGACGATGGTGACCCGGGTGGTGACGACGAGGTTCTCCTCGTACGTCCCCGGGCGCACACTCAGCACCGCGCCTCCGCGCGCCCTCGCCAGGGCCTCTCCGATCGTCCGGGCGTCCCCGGTGCCCTCCGGACAGACCGTCAGTACCTGGCGCACTCAGCTGACCTCCTCGTGTCGGCACCTGTCGGTTGCGGCAACCCCATCATGCCGTCCCCGCACGCGCGTTCCCACTCCGGTCCGTAAAGCGGAACGTCCGGAGCGGGTGCGCGGCGCGGCACAACAGGGCCGTACGGCGAATTATGGGCTGTTGCGCAACGGCCGTACCAGCGCCGGGGCTTGTGCGTGACGATTGTTAACTCCGGTGAAAGGAACCGCTGTTGGCGCATACGCGTGAAGAGACGTGAATAGGATTGCGCACACAGACGTACGACGAACTGCTGGGCGAATGAGAGCGGACAGGGCGGATGACAGACCGAACCGGACCGGCCGCGCGGAAAACGGCGGCAGAGAACGCGGCAGAAAATTCCGTGACGGGCGCCACGGCCGGGGAAGCGACGGCGGCGACATCGGCGGCCGGTGAGTCAGCGGCGGCGAGCACGGCGGGTGTGGCGCCCAAGTCCCGTTCAGGGGCTGCCGGTTCGCCCGCGGCCGTCTCCGCGGAGGCCGTCGCGGCGGAACTCTCGGCGGAGTCGGTAGCGGCGGAGCTGAGCCGTCCCGCGACCTCGGCGGCGGAGGCCGAGGCGCTCGCCGGCAGCCGTACAGCGGAAGAACCTTCGGGGCCGGCCGGCCCGGCAGCCGCTGCCGCCGCCCGGTCGGCGCGGCAGGAGGCCGAGGCCGAGGCACCCGCCGGGGCGCTGGCCGCGAGCATGCCCGAGGGCGACGGACCCACCCCCGGAGACACGGCGGCCGCGTCCGTCGGTCGCCCCGGCCGCCCGCTGCTGGCCGGTGCGGCCGTGCTGGGCGCGCTGCTGATCGCCGTACCGGGGCTGCTGATGAGCCGGGACCGGACGCCGGAGAGCCACGACCGGGTGGTCGCCGACCAGGCGGGCACGATTCTCGGCGACGGCGCGGCGACGCAGGGCGCCGGGGCGTACGCCTCGGGCACCCCGTCCGCCCCCACCACACCGAAGACCGCCACACCGCACAAGACCCCGTCGGGCAAGACGACCGTCGCGCAGCCGGTGACCGAGCCGACGACGGTCAAGAAGACGAAGAAGCCGACGGCGAAGGCGACGAAAAAGTCCACGACGACCAAGTCCGGGACGAAATCGAGCACCACCACGACGTCCAAGTCCTCGTACCCGTCGGACGTCCTCGTCACGGCCACCCGGGTGCTGAAGGCGGGCCAGTCCATCAACGCGAAGAAGGCCCGGCTGCGCATGCAGACCGACGGCAACTTCGTCCTCTACGACGAGAACAACAAGGCCCGTTGGGCCACCATGACCTTCGGCTCGAACTACCACGCGGTGTTCCAGGCGGACGGCAACCTCGTCGTCTACACCTCCGACAACCGCCCCGTCTGGGCCAGCCAGACCCAGGGCCACGACGGCTCGATCCTCCGCCTCCAGGGCGACGGCAACATGGTCATCTACTCCGGCTCGACCGCGATCTGGGCGAGCAACACCCAGCACTGACGGCTCCGAACTCCCTCCGGCCCGCCCCTACTTGGGGACGGGCCGGAGTCGTGGAGCGGGCTTCAGGTTGCGGCGGCGATCGCGGCTCAGCTCGTGGTCAGGGTGACGTCCTGGCGCTGCACCGCGTGGAAGCGCGGCAGGGGCAGGCCGCCGGAGGCGGAGAGTTCCATCACGGTGGCCTCGACCTGGGCCGTGCCGGGGGTGAGCGGGTCGGAGGACGGCTTGCCCGAGTTCTGCCAGGTGTGCTCCACGCCGTCGCAGACCGCGCGGGTGCCGCCGATGCCGTGCCGGACCGAGGGGTCGCTCTGGCTGACGGAGGAACTGACGAAGGCGGCACCCGAGTTGCCGAGACAGCGGTAGGTGCCGGAGAGGGTGACGGTGCCGTCCGGGGCGATCGTGCCCGTGGGGTCGACCGTCACCGTCTCGTACGGGTCGGCGGACGCGGGCGCGGCGGGGGCGGCGGCCAGCAGGAGCAGCGCGGCACCGGCCGCCGTACCGAGGACGGAACGCAGGGACATGGGAGTACCTCCTGGAGTCGGGGCCTCCACTGGTACCGGGCGACGGCCTCAACTCCCGTGATCCTCACTCCTTCGGTGGCGAGTCCGCACCGAGCGTCGTGGAACCGTCCGAGTGTTGTCCGCGTGTTGTCACGCTTCACAGCGGGCTGTTCCGATGAGTTCGCGCCGGGAGGATGGTCTGTATATGCGATGCGGGCGGTGACGGAGCCGCCGGAACGGATCGCATCCGACGTGGAGGTACGCCATGTGTTCCCACCAGCCCTCGTGCCCCGTGACCGACACCGAGACCACCACCCCGCACATCGTCTCCGCCCACCCCGAACAGGGCTGGACGCTGCTGTGCGACGGCGCGATCGTCTTCGACGACCTGGGCGCCGTCCTTCCCGACGGCCGGATCGTCGCCGCGCACCGGGTACCGGCGGACCGACTCGCCGTCGCCGCCTGACCGTTCCCACCCCTCGCACCACGGCGGGACCGTCGGGCCGAGCCCACGGCACCCCCTCCCTCGCCGCACCCCCCGGACCGTAGCGGTTCAGGTTGCGCACCCGAGGTGACCAGCAGCGATGCCGTCGGCCTAAGATGATCAACGTGTCCGACCAGCATGCTCCACGGTCTCTCATCGTCACGCTCTACGGCGCGTACGGCCGCTTCGTGCCCGGCCCGGTTCCGGTCGCGGAACTGATCCGGCTCCTGGCCGCGGCCGGCGTCGACGCGCCCTCCGTGCGCTCGTCGGTGTCCCGCCTCAAACGGCGCGGGCTGCTTCTGCCCGCCCGTACGGCAGAAGGCGCCGCCGGGTACCAACTCTCGCCCGAGGCACGGCAGTTGCTCGACGACGGCGACCGACGCGTCTACGCGACCACGCCCCCGGAGAACGAGGGCTGGGTGCTCGCGGTGTTCTCAGTACCCGAGTCCGAGCGCCAGAAGCGGCACGTCCTGCGCTCCCGGCTGTCCGGCCTCGGCTTCGGCACCGCCGCCCCGGGCGTGTGGATCGCGCCCGCCCGCCTCTACGAGGAGACCCGGCACATCCTCCAACGGCTGGAGCTCGACCCGTACGTCGATTTCTTCCGCGGTGAGCACCTCGGCTTCGCGGCGACCGCCGAGGCCGTCGCCCGCTGGTGGGACCTGCCCGCGATCGCCGCACAGCACCAGGCGTTCCTCGACCGCCACGCGCGCGTGCTGCACGACTGGGAGCAGCGCGCGGACACCCCGCCGGAGGACGCGTACCGCGACTACCTCCTCGCCCTGGACTCCTGGCGCCACCTCCCCTACGCCGACCCCGGACTCCCCGCGAGCCTGCTCCCCCGGGACTGGCCGGGCGTCCGCTCGGCGGAGGTGTTCCGGGCGCTGCACGAGCGGCTGCGGGACGCGGGGGCGACGTTCGCGGGGGTGTGACGGCGGGAGACCGGTCGCCCGGGTCGCCTGGTCGCCGTAGAGATCGATTGTGAACAGTTCATGGCAAGGGCGCGTGACCTCTTGCGCACCGCCAGTCACTCAGCTAAACCTCAGCTTCCTTAGCAGGTCCTCTCAGAGTTCTTACCTAGCCTTCGACGACGTCGCTCGTCGGGTAAGAAAGAGGACTGTTGCGCATGACCACCACGGCAAGGGCTCAGGGAGCCACCGTCTGGCTCACCGGACTGCCGAGCGCGGGTAAGACGACGATCGCCCAGCATCTCGGGGAGCGGCTGAGAGCCGAGGGGCATCGCGTGGAGGTCCTCGACGGCGACGAGGTGCGCCGCTTCCTCTCGGCCGGCCTCGGCTTCTCCCGCGAGGACCGCAACACCAACGTCCAGCGCATCGGCCTCGTCTCCGAGGTGCTCGCGCGCAACGGCGTGCTCTCCGTCGTCCCGGTCATCGCCCCGTACGCCGACAGCCGCGAGGCCGTCCGCAAACGCCACGAGGCGAGCGGGACGCCGTACATCGAGGTGCATGTCGCCACCCCCGTCGAGGTGTGCAGCGAACGCGACGTGAAGGGCCTCTACGCCCGTCAGGCCGCAGGCCATCTCACCGGCCTGACCGGCGTCGACGACCCGTACGAGCCGCCCACGGACCCGGCGCTCACCCTGCCGACGCAGGTGCAGAGCCCGCAGGAGTCGGCGGACGCGGTGTACGCGGTGCTGTCCGAGCGGGGGCTGGTGTGAGCGCGGTGACGACCACGGCAGACTTCACGCTCTCGCACCTCGACGCCCTTGAGTCCGAGGCGGTGCACATCTTCCGTGAGGTGGCGGGTGAGTTCGAGCGGCCGGTGATCCTGTTCTCCGGCGGCAAGGACTCGATCGTGATGCTGCATCTGGCGCTGAAGGCGTTCGCGCCCGCGCCGGTGCCGTTCACGCTGCTGCATGTGGACACCGGACACAATTTCCCCGAGGTCCTTGAGTACCGCGACCGTGTGGTGGCCGCACATGGGCTGCGGCTCCATGTGGCCTCCGTACAGGACTACATCGACCGCGGTGTGCTGCGCGAACGCCCCGACGGGACACGCAACCCGCTCCAGACGCTCCCGCTCACCGAGAAGATCCAGAGCGAGAAGTTCGACGCGGTCTTCGGTGGCGGTCGGCGTGACGAGGAGAAGGCACGCGCCAAGGAGCGGGTGTTCAGCCTTCGCGACGAGTTCTCCCAGTGGGACCCGCGCCGGCAGCGCCCCGAGCTGTGGAACCTCTACAACGGACGGCACGCACCCGGCGAACACGTCCGCGTGTTCCCGCTCTCCAACTGGACCGAGCTGGACGTCTGGCAGTACATCGCCCGTGAGGGTATCGACCTCCCGCAGATCTACTTCGCCCACTACCGCGAGGTCTTCAACCGCGGCGGCATGTGGCTGACCGCCGGTGAGTGGGGCGGCCCGAAGGCGGGCGAGACCGTCGAGAAGCGCCAGGTGCGGTACCGGACCGTCGGTGACATGTCGTGCACCGGTGCCGTGGACTCCGACGCCGCCACGCTGGAGCAGGTCATCACCGAGATCGCCGCCTCCCGGGTCACCGAGCGGGGCGCGACGCGGGCCGACGACAAGCTGTCCGAGGCCGCGATGGAAGACCGCAAGCGCGAGGGGTACTTCTAGCCATGAGCACCATCACCATCGACACGCTGCGGTTCGCGACGGCCGGTTCGGTCGACGACGGCAAGTCCACGCTCGTAGGACGGCTGTTGCACGATTCCAAGTCGGTGCTGACCGACCAACTGGAGGCTGTGGAACGGGTGTCGGCCGATCGCGGCCAGGACGCTCCCGACCTCGCCCTCCTCACCGACGGGCTGCGCGCCGAGCGCGAACAGGGCATCACCATCGACGTGGCCTACCGCTACTTCGCCACCCCTCGCAGGCGGTTCATCCTCGCCGACACCCCCGGCCATGTGCAGTACACCCGCAACATGGTCACCGGCGCCTCCACCGCCGAGCTGGCGATCATCCTGGTCGACGCGCGCAACGGTGTCGTCGAACAGACCCTGCGGCACGCCGCCGTAGCGGCACTGCTGCGGGTGCCGAACGTCGTCCTGGCCGTGAACAAGATGGACCTGGTCGGGTACGAGCAGCCGGTGTTCGAGCGGATCGTCGAGGAATTCGCGGGCCACGCGGCCGAGTTGGGGCTGCCCTCCTTCACGCCGATCCCGGTGTCGGCGCTCGTCGGCGACAACGTCGTGGACCGTTCGGCGCACATGGACTGGTACGAGGGCCCGGCATTGCTGGAGTTCCTGGAGGACGTCCCGGTCGGCGCGGACCCGTCCGACGCACCGGCCCGTTTCCCGGTGCAGTACGTCATCCGGGACGGCGAAGTCCGTTGGTACGCGGGCCAGTTGGTGTCCGGCTCGCTGCGTGTCGGTGACCGGGTGACCGTGCATCCCTCCGGCGAGACCTCCGAGATCACCGGGATCTCCGTGCTCGGCACCGAGGCCGACGTGGCGTACGCGCCGCAGTCGGTCAGTCTGCGGCTCGCCGGTCAACGGGACGTGTCGCGCGGCGACATGATCACCGCCGGGGCCGACGGGCCCGCGCTCACGCAGGACGTGCGGGCCGCCGTATGCCATCTGGCCGACCGGCCGCTGCGGGTCGGCGACCGGGTGCTGCTGCGGCACACGACCCGCACGGTCAAGGCGATCGTCAAGGACCTGGCCGGCGCGGCCGAGCTGACCGCGAACGACCTGGGCCGGATCACCCTGCGCACCGCCGAGCCGCTCGCGCTGGACGACTACGCGGTCTCCCGCCGCACGGGCGCGTTCCTCGTGATCGACCCGGCGGACGGCGCGACGCTCACCGCGGGGATGGCCGACCTGGCCTGATCCCCGCCCGCAGAACGCCCTCGGCCCCGTGTCACACGGGGCCGAGGGCGTTCTGCTGCCATGCCGAAACAGCCCGTCGAAATGACCTGTGGCCGTCGCATCCGTCACGAGTCGTCAATAGCGCGGTAACAACGGGAGCAGCAGTGCGGGAGCGGCCGTTGAACGGGGTATGCCGCTCGACACGGGGCCAAAAGTCCCGGGCGGTGCCCGTCGAGAGACCCTGACAAAGGGCGCCGTACCATTCATATAGTTGAAAGCAGGACAGCCTGCTCCATGAACGGACCCGCCTTGCAAGAACGCCCTTCCGCCTCCGCCTCCTGGCGCATCGCACTGCCGCACACCGCCGCGGCCGTGCCGGTGGCCCGCGCACTGGTCCGTACGGCTCTGTCCGAAGTGGAGTACACGGCCGACAGCGACACCGCGGAGCTGCTGACGGCGGAGCTGGTCGCGAACGCGGTGGAGCACACCGCCGGTGACGCCCCCATAGAGCTCGTGGTCGAGCTGCTGCCCACCGGCTGCCAGGTCGAGGTGCACGACCCCGACCCGGAGCCGCCCGGAAGTCTCACGAAACCCGTCGCCGAGGAGCCCGACCCCTGGCAGGAGCACGGGCGCGGCCTGCTGCTGATCCGCGCCCTCAGCTCGTCGTGCGGCCACCGGCCGACCGAGTCGGGCAAGGCGGTGTGGTTCCGGCTGCCCGTCGTACCGCCGCAGTGGCACCCGGCGGGATAGCCGCCGTCGAGCCTCTGTAGGACAAGAAGGCCTGGTCAGGCCAGTGTGGCGACCAGTACGGCCTTGATCGTGTGCAGTCGGTTCTCCGCCTGATCGAAGACGACCGAGTGGGCGGACTCGAAGACCTCGTCCGTGACCTCCAGCGAGTCGAGGCCGTGGGTCTCGTATATCTCGCGGCCGACCTTGGTGCCGAGGTCGTGGAAGGCCGGCAGGCAGTGCAGGAACCTGACGTCCGGGTTGCCGGTGGCCCGCAGGACGTCCATCGTCACGGCGTACAGCGCGAGGGCCGTGATCCGCTCGTCCCAGACCTGCTTGGGCTCGCCCATGGAGACCCACACGTCGGTGACGACGAAATCGGCGCCCGCCACGCCCTCCTCGATCCCCTCGGTGAGCGTGATGCGCGCACCGCTCCGCTCGGCGAGCGCGCGGGCGGCGGTGACGATCTCCTCGGCGGGCCAGTACGACTTCGGGGCGACGATCCGTACGTCCATGCCGAGCAGCGCGCCGGTGACCAGGTAGGAGTTGCCCATGTTGAAGCGCGCGTCGCCGAGGTAGGCGAAGGCGATCTCCTTGAGCGGCTTGGCGCTGTGCTCGGTCATGGTGAGCACGTCGGCGAGCATCTGGGTGGGGTGCCAGTCGTCGGTGAGGCCGTTGTATACGGGAACGCCCGCGTACGCGCCCAGCTCCTCCACGGCCGCCTGGCTGTCCCCGCGGTACTCGATGCCGTCGAACATACGACCGAGCACCCGCGCGGTGTCCTTCACGGACTCCTTGTGCCCGATCTGCGAGCCCGACGGGTCGAGGTAGGTCGTCGAGGCCCCCTGGTCGGCCGCGGCGACCTCGAACGCGCAGCGCGTGCGCGTCGAGGTCTTCTCGAAGATCAGCGCGATGTTCTTGCCCGACAGGTACCGCGTCTCGCCCCCGGCCTTCTTGGCGGCCTTCAGCTCGGCGGCCAGCTCGATCAGACCGCGGAACTCCTCCTCGGAGAAGTCCAGCTCCTTGAGGAAGTGGCGGCCGGCGAGGGCGGTCGGGACTGTCGCCATGGGGGCGCTCCAGAGATGCGAGTACAGGGGATCAGATGCTTACGTTTGGAATTCTATACGATGCATAGAATTTCTATACGGCATCTCGTTCGACGGGACAACTCATGCAGCGCGGCCCGCCCCGGCCCCGGCCCAGCTCACTCCCCGGGATCTCGATCACCTCGATGCCCTGTTTGCGCAGATAGGTGTTGGTGGTGGCGTTCCGCTCGTAGGCGACGACGACGCCGGGCTCGACGGCGAGGACGTTGCAGCCGTCGTCCCACTGCTCGCGCGCGGCCGCGTGCACGTCCTGCGTGGCGGTCAGGACGCGGACCCCGCTCAGCCCGAGGGCGGCGGCGATCGCGCGGTGCATGTGCTCCGGCGGATGGTCGGTGACCTTCAACTCCTTGTCGCCGACGCCCGGTTCGATCGTGTACGACCGGAGCATGCCGAGCCCCGCGTACTGGGTGAAGGTGTCGCCGTCGACCATCGTCATCACCGTGTCGAGGTGCATGAAGGCGCGCTGCTTGGGGATGTCGAGTGCCACGATCGTCTGCGCGGAGCCCTCGGCGAACAGCTTGTGCGCGAGCATCTCCACGGCCTGCGGGGTGGTGCGCTCGCTCATGCCGATGAGCACCGCGCCGTTCCCGATGACGAGCACGTCCCCGCCCTCGATGGTGGACGGGTAGTCGGCCTGCCCCTCGGACCAGACGTGGAACTTCTCGGCGCGGAAGAGCGGGTGGTGCCGGTAGATCGCCTCGAAGTGGACGGTCTCGCGTTGCCGGGCGGGCCAGCGCATGGCGTTGACGGAGACGCCGTCGTAGATCCAGGCGGAGGTGTCGCGGGTGAAGAGGTGGTTGGGGAGGGGGGCGAGGAGGAAGTCGTCGAGATCCATGACGTGGAAGCGGACGGAGGTCGGCTCCGCGTGGGCCTCCAGGAACTCCCGCTTGGTCATGCCGCCGACGAGCGCCTCGGCCAGTTCGGGTGCGGGCAGGGCCTCGAAGGCGGCACGGAGGTGGTCGGTGGCGAGGGGGCCGTACTCCTTCTCGTCGAAGACGCGGTCCAGGACGAGCGCGCGGGCCGCCGGGATCGCCAGGGACTCGGCGAGCAGGTCGCCGAAGAGGTGGACGGCGACGCCCCGGTCGCGGAGCACGTCCGCGAAGCCGTCGTGCTCGGCGCGCGCCCGGCGCACCCAGAGCACGTCGTCGAAGAGGAGGGCGTCCTTGTTGCCAGGGGTGAGCCTTTTGAGCTCCAGATCCGGCCGGTGCAGGATGACGCGGCGGAGCCGCCCGGTCTCGGAGTCGACATGGAGTGCCATGTCTCCATCCTGACCATCCGGGGCCGGGTTCACCCCCTTACTTCACATACCGCCACCGCTTCCCGCACCTTCACTTGTTTTCGTCCCCTTGACGACAAGCGGGCCGGACGATTATCGTCTTACTGACGAGATCGATGCGGGATCTGACCGGATCCCACGGGAACCGACGGGATCTGAGGGACTCTGATGGCCGACATCACCCGGCGCCTGGGCTGGCGCCACCTGCGCGGGGCTCCGACGGCACACATCCGGCACCACCGCTCGGGCAAGCTGCTGCACGACGGCCCCGGACTCAGCTTCTGGTTCCGCGCGTTGACCGCCGCGCTCTCCGAAGTCCCGGTCGACGACAGGGAGTTGGCCATGACCTTCCATGCCCGTACGTCCGACTTCCAGGACGTGGCGGTCCAGGCGACCGTCACCTACCGCATCAGCGACCCTGCCCTGGCCTCCGCCCGCCTCGACTTCTCGGTCGACCCGGACACGGGTGTGTGGCGGGGCTCGCCCCTGGAACAACTCGGCACCCTGCTCACGGAGACGGCCCAGCAGCACGCGCTGGCCGTGCTCGCCCGGACGCCCCTCGCGTCCGCGCTGGTCGACGGGGTGACGGCGGTACGGGAGCGGATCGCGGAAGGCCTCGGCGCCGAACCCCGCCTGCCGGCCACCGGCATCGAGGTGGTCGCCGTCCGCGTGATGGCCATCCGCCCCGAGCCCGAGGTGGAACGGGCGCTGCGCACCCCGGCCCGCGAACAGATCCAGCAGGAGGCGGACAAGGCCACCTACGAACGCCGGGCCGTGGCCGTCGAACGGGAGCGCGCGATCGCCGAGAACGAACTCGACAGCCAGATCGAACTCGCCCGCCGCGAGGAGCAGTTGGTCGACCAGCGCGGCACGAACGCCCGCCGCGAGGCCGAGGAGCACGCGGCGGCCGACGGCGTACGGGCCGAGGCGGAGGCGACCCGTACGGTACGGCTCGCCGACGCCGAGGCGGCGCGTTCCGTACGGCTCGCCCGTGCCGAGGCCGAGGGTGCGCGCGAGGTGGGTGACGCGCGGGCGCACGCCCAGGCGGCGTGGCTGCGGGTGCACGCCGACGTCGATGTCGCGACCCTGCACGCGCTCACCGGGACGCGGCTCGCGGAGAACCTGCCGAACATCGACAGCGTGACCATCTCGCCGGATGTGCTGACGGGGCTGCTGGCCAAGCTCGGTACAGGTACAGGTACAGGTACAGGTGGCGGCGAGGCGGGCGCGTGAGTCTCGCCCCGCGGGCCGTCCTCGTCCATCGGACCACGGAGTACGAGGAGTTGGTCGCCCGGCACGGGACGCACGGCCAGGCCGCGTACTTCCTTCGCTCGCGGGGCCGGGACATCGAGGAGGTCGCCGAACGGCACCGGCGGACCCGGCGGGCACTGGCCGAGGTGTCGGCGGCGATCCCCCTGACCTGGCGTCAGACCCAGGTCGAGCGGGCCGACTTGGACCGGTTCCTGTTCGCGCCGGAGGACGTGGTGCTGGTCGTCGGGCAGGACGGGCTGGTCGCGAACGTCGCCAAGTACCTCGCCGGGCAACCGGTGTTGGGCTTCGACACCGACCCCGGACGCAACCCCGGCGTCCTGGTACGGCACCGCCCGTCGGCCGCGGCCGCGCTGCTGCGGTCGGTGCACGTGGGCGGTACCGGGGTGGACGAACTGACCATGGTCGAGGCCGTCGCCGACGACACACAGCGGTTGGTCGCGCTGAACGAGATCTATCTGGGAGCCGTCGGTCATCAGACGGCCCGATACCGCCTGGGTCTGGAGGGCGACGGGGGTGTCGTCGAGGCCCAGGCGTCTTCCGGGGTGCTCGTGGGAACGGGCACGGGGGCCTCCGGCTGGCTCCGGTCGGTGTGGCAGGAGCGGGGCAGCGACCTGGCCCTGCCACACCCCTCGGAGGACAGGTTGGTGTGGTTCGTACGGGAGGCGTGGCCGTCACCGGTGACCGGGACGTCGCTGGTGGCGGGTGAGTTGAGTGGGTCGGCGGGGCTTCAACTCACCGTTGAGTCGGAGGGGTTGGTCGTGTTCGGGGATGGGATGGAG
>NZ_JBXVPZ010000099.1:0-25107 GCF_057961495.1 Streptomyces sp. P5F9
GTCATCCACAAGGTTAGGGCCCGTAGTTGTCCCCGCCCCTGCGCGGGGATGCCGACCCGTATTGGTGATCAATGACAGGCCTGCCCCGGCCGGAGGAGGTGGCTCCGCGTAAGGAAAGGGGGCGATGTTGTGGGTTCCCCAACCCAGGGCGCTGACGACGTGTTCGGTGTGGAGGCCGCGGCGCTGAAGGAGGCGTCGAGGGTTGTGCCGTCGACGGTGTCGAACACGGGCGGCGCGGCACCGGAGTCGGTCCGGCCGGGCGGGGCCCGGTGCCGCTGTCGTGCTGTCGTGCTGTCGCGCCCTCCGCCGGGCGTTCAGCGGGACTGCAGGACGAAGTCGTACTCGGCGTGGAGGTACGGCACTTCGAGTGTGCGGCCGTCGGGCGAGGTACCGGCCGGTCGTTCGGTGAACGGGATGATCAGCGAGTCCTTGGTGCCGAAGACGACGTCGGAGTCGAGGTAGTCGCTGTCCGCCTGGAACAGGTGGGTGATCAGTTTCCGGTAGCCCGGCTCGTCGATGAGGAAGTGGACGTGTGCCGGCCGGAAGTGGCTGATGTCCGTCCGGCGCATCAGGTCGCCGACGGGACCGTCCATGGGGATGGCGTACCCGCGCGGCGCGATGGTGCGGATGCAGTAGGTGCCGTCCTTGCGGGTGCGGTACTTGGCCCGCAGGCGTGCCTCGTCGATCCTGGGGAGCTGGGCCTCGTAGGCGCCTTCCGCGTCGGCCTGCCACACGTCGAGCACGGCGTCCGTAAGCGGCTTGCCCTCGGTGTCGGTCACCCTGCCGGTGAAGAACAGTGGTGTGCCCGGGATGCCGTCCGACATGTCGAAGCCGTGGGGCGCGGTCGGCGAGCCGTCGATGTGGAACGGACCGAGCACCGTGGCCGGAGTCGCCTTCGGTGTGAACTCGTTGTTCAACTGGACGACCAGCGTGCTCAGTCCGAGCACGTCGGAGGCGAGGATCAGTTCCTGGCGCTTGTCGTCACTGATCCGGCCGGCCGCGGTCAGCCACTCGATCGCGGCCATCCACTCGTCCTCGGTGAGCCGCACCTCACGCGAGAAGGCGTGCAGATGACGGACCAGCGCGGTCATCAGCTCGCCCAGCCGCGGGGAGTGAGCGCTGGCCCACCGCTCGACGGCCAGCTCGGTGATGTTGTCCTCGTCGACGAACACGGTTGTGGCTCCTTGGTCTGCGTGCGGGTGGATGGTCGGACGGCGGGCGCGGGCTCAGTGCTCGCGCCGATCCTTCGTGAGCGGGTCCGGGGTGTAGGGCTCGGGCGGCACCGGGGTGTTGTTGAGGTCGACGGACAGGAAGACGTCCTGGGCGACGGGGTGGCGCAGTTCCTCGGCGAGTTGGCCGATGAGACCCGCGGTACGGGCCAACAGCGCGAAGCCGCGCAGCAGTTGGAGCGGGAGGCCGAGATCCGCGAGGGCGGCGCCGCAGACCCCCGCTCCGTTGAGGGGGAGCGTCCGTTGCAGCACCTTCGGGTGGACCCGGCCGATGGCGGCGAACAGGCTCAGGTGCGGGCCGAAGACGCCCTCCTCCTGAGCGATCCGCATCAGCCTCGGCGTACGGGGGTCGCCCTCCTTGTGCACGTGGTGCCCCAGTCCGGGGACGAACTCCCCGGCCGCGCGCCGGCGTTCGACCGTGCGCAGCGCGACCGCGTCCCAGCCGGCCTCGCCGGTGGGCAGGTCTGCGCCGAGGGACTCCAGTACGTCGTGCAGGAAGCGGCCGGTGTCCTCGGTGACGCCGAGGAAGCGGGAGCCGCCGCCGAGCAGTCCGGCGGCGAGTGCGCCCTGAACCGAGTCCGGAGCCGAGAGGTAGGTCAGGCGGGTGACGATGGCCGTGGGGGTGAAGCCGTGGTCGGCCAGTGCCGCGAGCACGGCCTCGAAGACGCGTGTCTCGCCGGGGGTGGGCCGCCGCTGTGTGGCGAGCCAGAACGCGAGTTCACCGAAGCCGACCGAGCCCATGATGTCCTCGGCGAGGTCGTGCCCGAGCAGGGTGATGGTCCTCAGGTCGGAGGCGCCGAGGGCCGTGGGGTAGGCGGGGCGTGGTGTCGGCTCAGACATGGTCGGCCTCCTCGGGTCCGGACAGCCAGGTGCGCAACTCCGTGCCGTGTTCGTCGAGTTCGGGCGGCGGCAGGCGGTAGGAGGCGGGGGTGGCGGAGAAGCGGATCGGATGCCGGGTGGTGGGCACCGCGCGGTCTCCCTCGCCCACGGTGACGACCGGGTCGAGTCCGAAGCGGTCGGCCATGGCGAAGCCGCCGTCGATGGTGTTGATCGGTCCGCTCGGTACTCCGGCCTTCACCAGTGCTTCGAACCATTCGGTGGCTCCGCGGGTCTTCAGCCTCTCGGCCAGCAACGGCCGCAGCAGGTCACGGTGGGCGGTGCGGTCGGCGTTGCGTGCGAACCGCGGGTCGTCGGCCACCTCGGGTATGCCGAGGACCTCGCACAGCTTGCGGAACTGGCCGTCGTTGGCGGCCGTCACGATGAGGTCGTTGTCGGCGGTGGGCAGCGGTTCGTAGGGGAAGACGCTCGGGTGGGCGTTTCCCATCCGGTAGGGCACGGTGCCGCCGGCGACGTAGGCCGAGCTGTGGTTGACCAGTCCGGTCAGAGCCGAGGACAGCAGGTTCACCTCGACGAGCTGCCCGGTCCCCGTGGTGTCCCGGTGGCGCAGCGCGGCGAGGATGCCGATTGTCGCGTGGTTGCCGGCCATCACGTCGAACACGGAGATCCCGGCCCGGTAGGGCGGCCCGTCGGGGTCGCCCGTCAGGCTCATGAGCCCCGAGATGGCCTGCACCATGAGGTCGTAGCCGGGGACGTGCCGGCCGGGTCCGGCGCCGAAGCCGGTGATCGACGTGTAGATCAGCCCGGGGTTGTCCTGCCGGACCGCGTCGTAGTCCAGTCCGTACTTCGCCATGCCGCCGGGCTTGAGGTTCTCGATCAGAACGTCGGCCCGGCGGGCGAGGCTGCGGGCGACCTCGGCGTCTTCCTCGTCACGCAGGTCCAGGACGATCGAACGCTTCCCCCGATTGATCCCGAGGTAGTAGGTCGAGACCTCGTCGCGTGTCGGCGGCACCCAGGCGCGGGTGTCGTCGCCGCCTGGTCCTTCGACCTTGACGACGTCGGCCCCCAGGTCGGCGAGCAGCATCGTGGCGTACGGCCCGGCAAGGACCCGTGAGAAGTCCGCGACCAACACCCCGGAGAGCGGGCCGGCGGTGCCCGGTGGAGTGGGCTTGGCGCTCTGCGACATGAATCTTGCCTTTCTGTCCGCACACCGGACAGTCGTTCGGGTAGCGATTCTCTGTCCCGGACGACGGAGGCGTCAAGACACGATCGCGCCGGACGGCAGGACCGCGTGGGGTGCGGACTCCAGCCGGGCGAAGTCCAGGCTGATCTCGCCGGCGGCCTGGAGGAGGAGCGGCAGATAGTCGTTGAGCAGCACCTCCATCGAGGTCTCGGCGGCGTGCGCATTCACGTTCACGCTCGCGACGACGCGGCCTGAGCCGTCCCGTAGCGGAGCCGCCACCGAACGGATGCCCCTGGCCAGTTGCTCGTCGGTCACCGCCCAGCCCCGCGCGCGCACCTCGCGCAGCTCCGCCTCCCATTCGGCCAGGCCGGGGTGCCACACGGAATCCAGGCCCGAGCGGCTGGGCTCGGCGAGGACCCGAGCCGCCTCGTCGGGCGGCAGCGCGGCCAGCAGCACCTTGCCCAGGGAGGTGGGCTGGGCCGGGAAGCGGGTGCCGATCTGCACGGCGAGGGTGACGATCTTGGGCACGGAGACCCGGGCGACGTAGACGATGTCCGAGCCGTCGAGCTGGGCGATCGAGCAGGACTCGTTCGTGCGCTCCACCAGCCACTCCAGGTGAGGGCGGGCCACGTCCCAGAGTCCCGTCGAGCGGACGTAGGCGACGCCGAGGTCCAGTACGCGAGGGGTCAGCACGAAACCGCCGGCCTGCTGGCGTACGTAGCCCAGTTCGGTCAGGGTGAGCAGGATCCGGCGTGCGGTCGGCCTGGCCAGCCCTGTCGCGGTCGCTACGTCGGACAGCGACATCACCGGCTGCCGGGGCCGGAAGGCGGTGATGACCTCCAGGCCCCGGGCCAGCGCCTCGATGAAATCGGGTCCGGTTCCTTCGCGCGGCATGATGGCTCCTCTGGTCGCCGTCGGTTTCGCTCCGGGTGTCCGCCGTACGGACAACCATCGAGGGCACTCTACGCAGCAGAACAGGCCTCCGTCGCGGTGGTACAGATGCGGCGACTCGGAATCGACCGCACAGCGGACGGCTGGTGACATTGCCGGGCGGAATTCGGAAACCACGGAGTATTGACACCGGTCCGCACCCTGACAACGATCGGTCACCAATCGAGAGCCGTCATGCGGACAGTCGTCCGATATTGCGTGGGAGATTCAGTGATGAGCCAGTCCACCCCATTCCAGGCGGGGCGACCCGTCGTCCTGCGCGGCGGCACCGTACTGCCCATGGACCGCACACGGCGGGTGCTGAGCGACACCGACGTGCTCGTGACGGGCGACCGGATCACCGCGGTCGGCCCGCGGCTCGCCGTGCCGGAGGGGACCGCGGAGATCGACGCGTCCGACGGCATCGTGATGCCCGGCATGATCGACACGCATCGGCACATGTGGCAGACGGCGATGCGGGGCTATGGCGCCGACTGGACCCTGACCCAGTACTTCGTCTGGTATTACCTCCAACACGGCACCGCCTTCCGGCCCGAGGACGTGCACGCCGGGAACCTCCTGGCCGCCGTCGAGGCGCTGGACGCCGGGGTGACCACGGTCGTCGACTGGTCGCACGGACTGCAGACGGTCGACCACGCGGACGCGGCGGTTGACGCGCTGCGGACCGTGCCCGGCCGGTTCGTCCTCGCCTACGGCAACATCCAGCAGGCTCCGGCGGAATGGACCGCGGCACCGCAGTTCCGGGACTTCGTGCGCCGCCGCATCACCGGCGACGACATGCTCGGCTTCCAGATCGCCTTCGACGTCACCGGCGATCCGGCCTTCCCCGAGAAGCCCGCCTTCGAGGTCGCCCGCGACCTGGGCGTCGCCGTCACCACCCACGCCGGAGTCTGGGGCGCCACCAACGACGACGGCATCCGGCTCATGCACGAGCACGGATTCATGACCCCCGAGACGGTCTACGTCCACGCCTCCACCCTCTCGGTCGACTCCTACCACCGCATCGCGGCCACGGGCGGCTCGGTCTCGGTGTCCACGGAGAGCGAGCAGAGCGCCGGCCAGGGCTATCCGACGACCTGGGCGGTCCGCTCCCACGACATCCCCGTCTCCCTGTCGATGGACACGAGCGTGTGGTGGAGCGGAGACCTGTTCTCCGCCATGCGCACCACCCTCGGCGCCGACCGCGCCCGCGAGCACCTGGAGGCCCACGCCCAGGGCGAGACCGTCACCCACTGCGCGCTGCGCGCCGACCAAGTGGTGGAGTGGGCAACGCGCGGCGGCGCCAGGGCACTTGGCCGCGAACACGACCTGGGCAGCATCGAGGAGGGCAAGAAGGCCGACCTCGTCCTGCTCAAGAACGACCACTCACCGGTCTCGTTCCCGCTGCTCAACCCGTACGGCCACGTGGCCTTCCAGGCCCAGCGGGGCGACGTGCACACCGTCATCGTCGACGGCCGGGTGGTCAAGCACGAGCACCGTCTGCTCGACACCGACCTGGCCGCGGTGCGGCGCACCGTCGAGCGGACCGTGGACCACCTGCGATCGACGATGGGTGAGGACGCCTGGGCGAAGGGCATGAACCCGGACGTCCCCGAGGCCAAGGTCCTCGACAACCCCTATACGTACACCGACTACCGCAGTACCTCGACCCACGGCCGCTGAGGAAGCGTGAGGTTCTGCGCCGATGAGTTCCGGGCCGGCGGACGGTCCTAGAGACGTATCCGCCGTCGTCGGCCATGACACGAGGGGCAGAACCTGATGAGCGATCTGACCGCACTGTTGGAGAAGTACGTCGCCGAGGGAGCCTTCCCCGGAGCGGTTGCCCTGGTGGACCGCTCCGGCGAGGTGGAGGTCGCGGCCGTGGGATCGACGGAGCCCGCAGGCTCGGCGCCGATGCGGGCCGACACCCTCTTCCGGCTCTCCTCGGTCACCAAGCCCGTGACCGCTGCCGCGGTGCTGGCGCTCGTCGACGACGGCGTGCTCACCCTGGACGCGCCGATCGCGCACTGGCTCCCCGAACTGGCGTCCCCGAAGGTCGTCCGCACTCCTGCCGGCGAGCTGGACGACGTGGTGCCGTCCGCCCGTCCCGTCACTGTGGAAGACGTCCTGTCGTCGCGCTCGGGATGGGGCTTCGGAGCCGACTTCACCGCACCCGCCCTTCAGCCCCTGTTCGCGGACGTGGCCGTGTACAACGGAGGTCCGCGGTCGCCGCTGGGTCCGGACGAGTGGGTCGCCGCCCTCGCCGGCATCCCCTTGCTGCGACAGCCCGGAGAGGCGTTCCTGTACAACGCCAGCTCCGACCTGCAAGGCGTGCTGGTGGCACGGGCCGCAGGGCGCGGGCTGCCGGAGTTCCTGGCCGAGCGGATCTTCGAGCCGCTCGGAATGAAGGACACGGCCTTCGCCGTACCGGCATCGGAACGCGACCGCCTCACCCCCTACTACCTGACAGCCCCTGGCGGCACCCACACTTTCGCCGACGCGGCCGATGGCGCATGGTCCACCCCGCCCGCCTTCGCCTCGGGCGCCGGAGGCTTGGTGTCCACCGTCGCGGACTGGCACGCCTTCGGCCGCATGCTGCTGGCCGGAGGCGGCACGGTCCTCTCACCGGAGTCCGTACGCCTCATGACGACGGATCACCTCACCGCGGACCAGCGCGCCGAGGGCGACCTCTTCCTCCAGGGCCAGGGATGGGGCTACGGCGGCTCGGTCGACGTCACCTCCGCGGAGCTGTGGAACACCCCTGGCCGCTACGGATGGGTGGGCGGCACCGGCACCGCCGCGCACATCGACCCGTCGACCGACACGGTCACCGTCCTCTTCACCCCCTGCGGCCTGTCCGGTCCTGCCTTTCCCGCGTGGATGCGCGACTTCTGGACCTACGCCGCGACCGTCTGAGTGTCCCCTCCGGTGGTCCTAGGCCCGTTGTGAAGCGGTGTACGAGACCTACAGCCCCGGACGGGAGGCGAGCGCGGCAGCGCCGACGCCTGCCGTCCGGGTACATGTGCACCACGGCATCGCCCGTCGACACGGCAGTTCCGCCCCCGCAGGGGCCCGTCGGCGACTCCTCTTCGTGCAATTTGATCCCGAACGATCAGTGAGGTCTTTCAGCGTTGCCGCTCCAGGGTGAGGACGGCGGCGATTGACGTCATTCGATTCGGACTGCACCGGGCCCTGCGGAAGACTCGCCAGGTCTTCAGTCGTGCGATGCCGCGCTCGACCGGTGCACGTGCCGCCGACAGCGCACGGTTGACGGTCTGTTGGGTGGGTGTGAGGTCACAGCCTGGCAGGCGCCTGAGGGCCGTCGTCACCCTTGGGCCGGCGCCCATGTAGGCACGGTCGGCGAGGATCGGGATGCCCTGGCGTTCGCAGATGCGGATGATCCGGTGGGTGCGGGCCGCGGTCAGGGCGCCGGGGTCGGGGGTTCGCCGCGGCGGACGGCCCCGCGGGCGCGGGCGGCGGGACGGTCGGCGCGGAGCGAGGAGGTCAGCTGCCACGGCACGCTGGTGACCATCACGCCCGGGGTGAACAGCAGGCGGCTCTTGAGCCAGAGGGCTGACTGGTTGTGGAGCAGGTTCTCCCACCAGTGGCCGACGACGTACTCGGGGATGAAGACGGCGACGAGGTCGCGCGGGCTCTCGCGGCGGATGGAACGGACGTACTCGACGACCGCGCGGGTCACCTCCCGGTACGGCGAGTCGATGACGTTGAGGGGCACATCGATGCCGAACTCCTCCCATCGTTCGCGCAGGGCGGCCGCCTCGTCGCGGTCCACGGAGACCGTCAGCGCCTCCAGCCGGTCGGGGCGGAAGGCGCGGGCGTACGAGAGGGCCCGCAGGGTCGGCTTGTGGATCGTGGAGACCGGGACGATGGCGAACACTCTGCTGGGCGGGGCGAGTTCGCCGTGCGGATCGGTGACGGCCAGCTCCGCCGCCGTCGTGTCGTAGTGCCGGCGGATGCCGCGCATCATCACCCACAGCACGGTCGCGGCGAGGACCGCGAGCCAGGCGCCCTAGGTGAAATTGGTGGCCAGCACGACCACCAGGACGAGGCCCGTCACGACGGTGCCGGTGCCGTTGATGGCGCGGGCGACGTGGTGACTGCGACGCAGCGCCGGGTCGCGCTCGGCGCGCAGCTCCCGGTTCCAGTGCCGCACCATGCCCGTCTGGGAGAGCGTGAAGGAGGTGAAGACGCCCAGGATGTAGAGGTGGATGAGCTGGGTGACGTTGGCCTGGTAGCCCCACAGCAGCAGTGCGTTGACGACGGCGAGGATGCCGTTGGAGAAGGCGAGCCGGTCGCCGCGGTTGTGCAACTGGCGTGGCAGATAGCGGTGTTGGGCGAGGATCGAGGTGAGCAGCGGGAAGCCATTGAAGGCGGTGTTCGCCGCCAGGACCAGGATGAGGGCCGTCGCGGCCTGGATGAAGTAGAAGCCGACGCTGTGCTCGCCGCCGAAGACGGAGGCCGCGATCTGGGCGATGACGGTGCGCTGGGTGTAGCTCGCGCAGTTGCCGTCCAGGCCGGTCAGGCGGCAGGAGTCCTCGGTGATGCGCACCTTGGAGATGAGGGCCAGTGCGGTGACGCCGGCGAACATGGTGATGGAAGTGATGCCCATCGCGGCCATGGTGGTCGCCGCGTTCTTCGGCTTCGGCTTGCGGAAGGCGGCACGCCGTTGGAGATCGCCTCCACTCCGGTGAGCGCGGTGCAGCCCTGGGAGAAGGCGCGCGTACCAGCATCACCAGGGCGAGCCCGGCCAGGTGCGAGTCCCCGGGCTTCGCGATGATGCCGTACTTGGCGGACTCGGCGACCGGCGCGTCTCCGACGAGATACCGGAAGAGACCGGTCGCGATCATGATGAGGACGCCGCCGACGAAGAGGTACGTCGGTGTGGCGAAGGCGCGGCCCGACTCGCGTACGCCGCGCAGGTTCATGGCGGTGCAGGTGGTCGCCGATCCGGGCGGCCGGTTGCTGTGGCTCTCACACGCCCTGCCAGGCCGTACCCACGACCCGGACTACGACAGACGGTCGGTGCCGTCGTCGGGGGCGGCGTGGGCCAGGCCCGTCCGGTAGGCGATGACGACGAGTTGGGCCCGGTCGCGGGCCTCCAGCTTCGTCATGGAGCGCTGCACGTGGGCGCGGACGGTGAAGGGGCTGAGGAACATCCGCTCGGCGATCTCCTGGTTGGACAGGCCGGTCGCGACCAGGGCCACCATCTCGCGTTCGCGCGGGGTGAGTACGGCGAGTTGTTCGGGATGGTGCGGCGGGGTGTCGTCCGGTGTGGCCAGGAAACGGGCGACCAAGGAGCGGGTCGCGGCGGGGGACAGAAGAGTGTCGCCGTCGGCGATCGTACGCACGGCGTCCAGCAGTTCCTCGGCTCCGATACCCTTGCCGATGAAGCCGCCGGCCCCCGCGCGCAGCGCCTGAGCGACGTATTCGTCGGTCTCGTACGTGGTGAGGATCAGGATGCGACTGGCACGTAGTTCCGGGTCCGCGCAGATCTCCGACGTGGCGGTGAGACCGTCCACCTCGGGCATACGGATATCCATGATCACCACGTCCGGGCGCAGCTCCCGGGTGAGTCTCACCGCCTCCCTGCCGTCGGCGGCCTCGCCGACCACGGTGATGTCGTCGGCGGTGTCGAGAAGCATCCGGAAGGCCCCGCGCAGCAGGGCCTGATCGTCGGCGAGCAGCACCCGGAGCGTCACGGCGTATCCCCGGCCTCTCCCTCGCCCGTTCGTCCATCGTCCGTCGCTCCTTCGGCCATGCGCCCCTCGCTGGTCGCTGCTTCGTCAGTCCCACGCGTCGTGTCCTTGGCGGGCGGGAGGGGCAGCTGGGTGGAGACGAGGAAGCCGCCCTCCGGACGCCTGCCCGCCCAGAGGTGTCCCCCGACCGCGGTGGCACGTTCACGCATCCCGATCAGACCGTAACCGGGCGAACGGTCCGGCACGTTGGACGCACTCGGTCCCGTGGACGCGTTCGGCGCCGTACGGGCGCCCCCTCCGTCGTCGGCGACGATGATGGTCACGCGATCGCGGTTCCAGGCGAGGCGCACCCGGGCGTTACCGGTACCGGCATGCTTGGTCACGTTGGTCAGGGCCTCCTGGACGATGCGGTAGGCGGTGAGGTCAACACCCGGCGGCAGCGGCCTGGCCGTGCCCTCCTGGTGCACCGACACCTCCAGACCCGCGCGGCGGAAGGACTCGATGAGCGTGGGCAGCCGGGACAGCCCGGGCGCCGGTTCGGCGGGCGCAGGCGCGTCCCCGGACTGCCGCAACAGACCGACCGTGGCCCGCAGATCGTCGAGCGCGTCGCCGGTGGTCTCGACGAGTTCCTTCAGGCTCTTACGAGTCTGCTCCGGGCGGGTGTCGAAGAGGTGGGCGGCGACCGTGGCCTGCGCGTTGGCCAGGGTGATCTGATGGGCCACCAGGTCGTGCAACTCCCGGGCGATACGCACCCGTTCCTCGGCCACTCGACGGCGCGCCTCCCTGTCCCGGCTCTCCTCGGCCCGCCGCGCCCGCTCCTCCACGGCCGCCAGGTAGGCCCGCCGGTTCCGCACCGAGTGACCGAGTACGCCTGCCATCAGCGGGAACGCCGCCACCGCCCCCACCCTGCTCGCGTCCTTCCAGGAGAGGGCCCCCAACAAGGGGGCCGAGGCGACCAGCAGCGCCACGGAGATGAGCGCCACCGCGCTCACCGCGTGCCGTTCGGCGCGCGCGGCGAGCGAGTAGGAGTAGGCGGTGATTACGGCGGGAGCCACGATGAGCGGGCTCAGCAGGAGGCCCAGGAAGGGCGCCAGCACGCCACTCAGAGTGGTGACCGCCATGGCGGCCAGGGGTGCCCGGTGCCGCACCGGCAGCACGGCGCAGGACACCACCGCGATGAAGTAGGCGACGGCGGACGGCGGTGACAGCGTGCTGCCGTCGTCCTGCACCACGCCGCCGAGCAGACAGAGCGCGAACGCCGTCGCGGTGATCGCTCCCTCCCGCCACCACGCGCCGCGTGGTCGCGGGCCACCGTCACCCATGGTCGTCATGGCCGGCTGTGCCGGCCGACGGGGAGCCGCGGCACGCCTGTGTCCAACTCGGTCTCGGAGGGCGGTACTTGCCTGTTCAGAGCCTCACCCTCGATATCCACATTCGGCAGCACACGGTTCAGGATACGAGGCAGCCACCAGGCCCGGTGGCCGAGCAGTGCCAGGACCGCGGGTGCGATCGCCATCCGGACCACGAAGGCGTCGAAGGCGACGGCGGAGGCCAGGCCGACGCCCATCGTCTGGATGGTCGGGCTGTTCATCCCGATGAATCCGGCGAACACGCTGATCATGATGACCGCCGCCGCGGCCACCACACGTCCGCTGTGCCGGAAACCGTTGACGATCGCCTCGCCGGGGGACGCGCCATGGACGTAGGCCTCCCGTATCCGGGTGAGGAGGAAGACCTCGTAGTCCATGGCGAGGCCGAACACTATGCCGATGATGAGAATCGGCATCAGTGACATGACCGGTCCGGTCTGCTCGATGCCGACCAGGTCTGCCGCCCAGCCCCATTGGAAGACGGCGACGAGGACGCCGAAGGCGGCACCCACCGACAGCAGGAAGCCGAGCGCGGCCTTGACCGGGACAAGGACCGAGCGGAAGACCACCATCAGCAGGAGCACCGCCAGGCCGATGACCACGGTCAGATAGGGGATGAGGGCGTCGGACATGGCTTCGGAGATGTCGATGTTCAGCGCGGTGGTGCCGGTCACCAGCACGGTGGCGCCCGTGTCGGCCTCGACTCCGGAGACCGCGCGCCGGATCGCGTGCACCAGGTCCTTGGTCTCGCCGCTGTTCGGCGCGGTCCGCGGTACGGCGGTGAGGACGGCCGTGTCCTTGGCCCGGCTGAGCACCGGATCACCGACCGACGCGACCCCGTCCACTCCCCGTACGGTCTTGACGACCAGGTCCGTGGTGGCCCGGGGGTCCGCAGACCCCTCCGCAGCCCGCGCGGACGCCGACGTGTCCACGACCACGGTCAACGGGCCGTTGAAGCCGGGGCCGAAGCCTTCCGACAGCAGGTCGTAGGCGCGGCGCTCGGTGGTCTGCACCGACTTGGACTCGTCGCCGGGCAGCCCGAGTTCGAGGCTCAGCGCCGGCAGGGCGACGGCGCCGAGACCGAGTCCGGCGATCATCAGCACGGGCACCGGCCGACGCAGTACGAACCGCGCCCAGCGGGTGGCGAGCCCGGGCCGGCCGGCCGCGGTGGACACCGGGTGCGGGCGCTCGCTTCCCGGCTGGCGATACAAGGGTGCCTTGCGGGTGGCGCGGGACAGTATCCGCCGGCCGAAGTAGCCGAACAGCGCGGGGACCAGGGTCAGCGCGACGAGTACGGCCAGGGCCACGGCGCCGGCGCCGCCCATGCCCATCTTGGTGAGTTCGGGGATTCCGACGACCCCCAGCCCGACCAGGGCGATGATGACGGTCGCGCCGGCGAAGACGACGGCCGATCCGGCCGTGCCCACAGCCCGGCCGGCCGCCTCCTCCGGCTCGCTGCCCCGGGCGAGTTCTTCGCGGAAGCGGGAGGTGATGAAGAGTGCGTAGTCGATGCCGACCGCCAGCCCCAGCATCAGCGCCAGGATGGCGACGGTGGACGTCAGGCCCAGCGGAACGGCCAGCGCGGAGACCAGGCCGAAGGCGATGGCCACGCCCACGAAGGCGGTCAGCAGCGACAGTCCGGCCGCGACCAGCGATCCGAGGGCGAGGACCAGCACCAGGGCCGCCACCGCCACGCCGATGATCTCCGTCGTACCGCCCGGTTCCTCTTCCGACTCCAGGGCCGAGCCGCCGATCTCCACGGTCAGCCCCGCGTCCCGGGCCTGGCTCGCGGCGTCCATGAGGGCGCTCTTCGTCGGCCCGGTCAGGTCGACGGCGTCCGCGGTGTAGGTGATCGTGGAGTAGGCGATGGTGCCGTCCTCGCTGACAGCGCCGGTCTCATAGGGGTCGGTGGTCGACGCGACCTGATCGCCCCGGTCCAGCGAGCCGAGAGTGTCCTCGACGGCCGCTTTGTTCTCCCTGGCCGTCACTCGCTGCCCGTCCGGTGCCTGGAACACCAAGCGGGCCTCGGCGCCCTGGGAGTTGCTCTGGGGGAAGCGCTCGTCCAGCAGGTCGAACGCCTTCTGCGACTCGGTGCCGGGCATGGAGAGGTCCTCTTCCTCCGCGGCCGGCGCCACGGCGGCGCCGACCACGGCCAGTAGCAGGACACTCAGCCACAGACGAAGCACGCGCCGGCGCCGCCGGAAGGCCCACCGTCCGATCCGGTAGAGAAAAGTCGCCACCTGTTGATCACTCCAGACACCGCTAGGCAAGGGGAATGCGCGGGATTCACGCGCCTCCCACACTTCCCTCCGGCGCCCTGCCGGGCATCGTCCCCCGACGCCGTCTTCCCCTGGTGCACCCGGACCAGCCACGCACGTGTCCTGGTGCCTACGCACTACAGACCAGGCCGACTTGGGCCGGGGCGCGGCTTGCCCTGGAGTTCTTCAGTGACCTGGGTTGCAGCCGGAGGTGTCACTTGCTCCTGTGGTCGGTGCAGCCGGTCTTCGTCTCGGCCGTGTTCTTGAGCCGGTTCACCCAGTCGCCCAGACCGGCATCGAGGGCGGCCTGGTTGCTGCACACCGCGGTCTGTAAGACCGACGGTGCCAGCGAACTCGTGTGTGAAGACGGTCATTACGTCGTCAGTTCCGAGGCAGAAACGCCCGTCTGGTGGCCACTGTGCTGGACGACCCGCGACAAGCCACGCTGTGGCAGCAGGTGCACGAAGCTCGACAGCGACCGGCAGTCGGAGTCCGTAGTCACCCTCGGACCAGAGGATGTCGGCGCCCACGAGCGGAACCCCGATGAGCCCTGACCAGGAAGGATGGTCAGTTACAGCCACGGCTGGCGTCCCTCCGGGCTGTCCGATCATGGTCAAGTGGCTGGACATGGGCTCTTGGAAGATCTCCATGCCGTAGTAGTCGAAACTGTTGCCCCACACTGCCGAGTATCGAGTGCCGTTCTCGGCGAGCAGACCGACGCCCATCGTGGGCTGGTGCCACACACCGAAGTCCCACTCCTCGACCTCGGCGCCATCGTCACCGCAGCTCAGCGGGTAGTAGGTCACTCCTATAAGGCGCGTACCGCGCAGACTTTCGACAGTTCTCGCATATTCATCCTCCGTGAACTCGGGCAACCGCATCGCACCATCCTCGTGGCCCTTCACCCGCCCAGGCATCCGAGATTGTTCCCTCCAAAGGATCCGCACCCGTGGCAGTTTCCGGTCCGGGCCCGAGGGGAGCTTGTCGGGATCGACGCCGACGCGTTGCGCTGCCTCGTGCGGCAACTGAGGGTGGTCTCGCCAGTGTGGTGAGGCGAACAGGCCGGTGAGGACTGGCTCGGGCGGTTTGAGCGGGGGTCTGGCAGCGATCACGGGAGTCATCACACTCAGTGGAGGTTGTTCGATTCCCGCGTCCGAGCCAGCTCCACGTCCCGATGCGGCCACTCGTCGGCCTCGGACCGACCCGCGCTGTCCAGCGTCCTCCACCACCGCAGCGGCACTGCCCCTGAGTACGTTCGCAGGCGGCTGGTTACGGGCACGGGGGCCGGTAGGCGAGGTTCCCGAAGTACGTGTTCCACTCGGCGCGGGTGATGGCAGGACGGCTGATGCGGCACACGCGGTCGGCGGCGCGCTCCGGGTCGGTCTCCCACAGTCGGGTGACGCCGTCCGCGCCCGCTGTGGCCAGGGTGTGGTTATCGGAGCCGAACACCGCCGCGAACACCGGCGTGATGGGCTCGTCGTCGGTCAGCGACGCAAGTGCCTGGGGGTGGACCGGATCGGTCGTGTCCCACAGACGGGCGGTGCCGTCAGCGCCCATGGTGGCCAGCGTGTGCCCGTCGGGGCTGAAGGCGGGTGAATAGGCGTCGCCGACGTGGCCGCCGAAGGCAGCGCTCTGGTGCAGGCGGCGGTCGGTGACATCCCACAGGCGCGTCACGCCGCCGAATTCCGTGGTGGCCAGAGTCTTGCCGTCCGGGCGGAAGGCGACGGCGTTGACCCCGTCCGGGAGGGCCGGGGAGACGGCCAGTCTCCTAGGGCGGCGGAGGTCGCCGACGTCCCACAGCCCTACCCTGCGGTCCCATCCCCCGGTGGCCAGGGTGCTGCCGTCCGGGCTGAAGACGGCTGCATTGGCGCCACCGGGGTGGGCGGTGATGGAGGCCAGTTCGCGGGGGCGGCGGATGTCCGAGACGTCCAACAGCCCTACGGTGCCGTCCAGGTCGGAGGTGGCCAAGGCGCGGCCGTCGGGACTGAAGGCCACGGTGTTCACGTGGTCGCCGTACCCGGTGAGGGTGGCCAGCAATCGAGGGCGACGGGGATCAGTGATGTCCCACAGCCGGGCGGTGCGGTCGTAACTGGCCGTGGCCAGAATGCGGCCGTCCGGACTCAGCGCCAGCCCGCAGACGGTGTCGGTGTGTCCGGTGAGGGTGGCCAGCGAGCGGGGGCGGCGGGGATCAGTGATGTCCCACAGCCGGGCGGTGCGGTCGTAACTGGCCGTGGCCAGAATGCGGCCGTCCGGACTCGGCGCCAGCCCGCAGACGGTGTCGGTGTGTCCGTAGAGAGCGGGGAGGGGCAGGTCCCATAGCCGTGCGGTGTGGTCGTCCCCGGCGCTGGCCAGGGTTCGGCCGTCGGGGCTGAACGCGACGAAGACGGCGGCGTCGGTGTGCCCGGTCAGCACGGTCTGCTGCCTCGGGTGGCGCGGATTGCCGATGTCCCACACCCGCACGGTGTGGTCCAGGCTCGCGCTGGCGAGCGTGTGTCCGTCCGGGCTGACGGCGACGGAGCGCACGCCGTCGGTGTGGCCGGTCAGGGTCGCCAGCAGGGCCGGGCGTGCGGGGGCGGCCAGGTTCCACAGCCGCACGGTGCGATCCCAGCTCGCGCTCGCCAGGGTCTTCCCGTCGGGTCCGAAGGCCACCCAGCTGACGGCTGCGGTGTGGCCGGTCAGGGTGGCCGACCGGTGGGCGTTCCCTGAGGCGTCGAGCGTCCACAGGTGTACGGCGTCGTCGAAGCCGGCGGCGGCCAGGGTACGGCCGTCGGGACCGAAGGCCACGGAGACGAGCGCGGCGTCCGTGTCGTCTTCCGCGCGCAGTGAGGCCCTCGTGCGGGGACGGTGCGGATCGGTGACGTCCCACAGTCGTAAGGTGCTGTCGGTACTCGCGGTGGCGAGGGTGTTGCCGTCCGGGCTGAACGCCACGGCGTTGACGTCGCCGGTGTGGCCGCGCAGGACCGCCAGCAGGCGGGGGCTTTCCGGGGCGGTGGTGTCCCATAGCCGTGCGGTGTCGTCCCAGCTCGCGGTGGCCAGGGTCCTGCCGTCGGCGCTGAAGGCGGCGTGGCTGACCTTGCCGGTGTGGCCGGTCAGGGTGGCCAGCGGGCGGGTGCGATGGGGGTCGGTGACGTTCCACAGGCGGGCGGTGTCGTCGTTGCTGCCGGTGACCAGTGTGCGGCTGTCGGCCGAGTAGACCACCGCGTTGACGTTGTCGGTGTGCCCCGTGAGGCGTGTCGCGTACGGGGTCGCGAAGGTGCTGAGCAGACTGCTCCGGGCCTCGGTGGTGGGGGCCAGGCGGTAGGCGGCGAGGCTGAGTTGGGTGGCGAGCGCGGGATTGGTGGAGCGCAGCGCGGTGGCCTGCTGCGCGACCTTCTGGGACAGGGCGATGTTGCGCTGCCGGGTGGCGGTGTGCTGGGCACGCACCGCGTAGACGGTGGTGGCCGAGGCGGTGATCAGGAGCAGGGTCAGCAACACGGTGAGCCGGCGCAGGCGGCGGACACCGCGGCGGGCGGCGGCCTGCTCGCTGTGCGCGGCAGCCCGGCTCGCGTCCAGGAACTCCCGCTCCTGCACGGACAGCGAGGCGCGGTCGAGCGCGGCGACCATGGCGAGACGCGTGCCTCGGTACAGCGCGCCGGGATCTCGCCCCAGCGTCTCCCACGCCAGTGCCGCATCGGTGAGCCGGCGCAGCACCCGCAGGGCCTCCCGGTCCTCGGCCAGCCATCCGTGCAGCCGTGGCCAGCAACGGATCAGAGCCTCATGCGCCAGCTCCACCCGTTCGTGATCCAGCGTCAACAGCCGTGCTCGGGCGGCCTGTTCCAGTACGGCGACGATGTCGTCGCCGTCCGCCTGCTCGGCGAGCCCCCGCAGCTCCGCCAGGCCCGCCGGCCTCCGGGTGTCTTCCGTCCCCTCGCCCAGCGCGGTCAGCCGCACAAAAGCCCTCCGAGCCAACTTCCTTTGCTCTGGGCTCAGTTGTCCGTAGAATTCCTCCGCGGTGCGAGCGAGGGCGCCTTCGAGTCCGCCCGCTGCCTCGAACGCCTCCAGCGTCAGCGCGTTCCCACGGCGTCGCCGCCAGGTCTCAAGGAGCGCGTGCGACAGCAGCGGCAGCGCTCCGGCCTGGCCGTGTGCCTGCGCGGTGAGCGACGCCAGCAGTGCGCCCTCGACGGTGAGACCGGCCTGCTGGGCGGGTCTCACCACGGCCCTGCGTAACTCGTCGAGGCTCATCGGCCCGATCGGCACCTGCGCGTCGCGCATGACCTCCACCAGCAGCGGGTCGCGGGTGCAGTGCGCGTAGAAGTCGGCGCGCACACCGAGCGCCACCCGGCACTGGCCGGACCCGGCCGACGCGGCGGTGACCAGCGCCGCGACGAAGCACTGCCGCTCGGCGTCGTCCCGGCACAGCGTGAAGATCTCCTCGAACTGGTCGACGACCAGCACGACGCCGTCCCTCCCTCCGGCCCCTTCGGAGCGGGCGACGATCTGCCGCAGCACCCGTGCCAGGTTCTCCGGGTTCTGCCGCAACTCCTCGTACAGCCCGCCCGGCGAGATGCCCGCCAGCGCGCCCAGCCGTACCGCGCACTCCTCCACCGGCCGGGGCCCCGGCGTCAGCACCACCACGGTCGCCGCGTCCCGCAGGCGCGGCACCAGACCGGCCCGCAACAGCGAAGACTTACCCGAACCCGAAGCCCCGATCACCATCACGAACCGCTGCCGCTCCAGCCGCTCGGCCAGCTCCTCCACCAGCTGCTCCCGGCCGAAGAACCACTCCGCGTCCTGCTCCCTGAACGGCCGCAGACCCGTATACGGCGGTGGCGTGCCGGACTCCTCCTCCAGACCGAGAGCGGTATCCCCCTCACCGAGGTGCTCCGCCGCCTCCCGCCAACGACGCTCCCATTCGTGGACATCCCCGTCGCAGGAGCGCACGTACGCCAGGGTCACCGCCAGCGTCGGCAGTCGCTGCCCGGACGCCGCGGAGGACAACGTCGAGATCGAATAGTGCGCCCGCTCCGCCAGTGTCCGGTACGGCGGATTGCCTGCCTTCCGCCGCAACTGCCGCAAGCCCGCGGCGAACTCCGGTAACGGACCGTCCCCCGCGTCCAGCGGTCGTTCCTTGCGCGGCATCGCCACACCTCCCCGTTCCCCCAGGTGACGGCCCGACAGCCGCGTCACATTTTTCATGAGTTGTTTGTTCGGCACCAGTGCCCCGAAGGCGAACAACGCGCGGGCCATTACACCTGGAGTGGACGCTCGCCGTCCCCACTTCACCAACAGTCGAAGGGGAACAGATGAAGAAGACAATCCGGTTCAAGCAGGTGACCGCCGTGGCCGCCGCACTCGCCACAGCTGGGCTGCTGTCAGTCGGCGCCTCCGCCGGCCCGGCGGCCGCCTCGTCCTCCACCGACACCGGCGTTCAGGCAACCAGTTACTGGCGTGCCTACGCAGCCACAGGCTTCACGGGCGGGGACAAGTTGTTCTCCGGAGCCCCGGGAACGTGCTACTACGTCGGCGACAGCTGGAACGACTCCGTCAGGTCCGCCCGTACCAGGGCCCCCGCCTTCGTGATCCTGTGGGACAACTACAACTGCACCGGGGGCTATATCGTCATCGACAGCGAGGGCTACAGCTCGATCGGCAAGTGGGTCAGCGCCTACAGCATTTAGCCGTGACGTCGCTTCCCGGTCAGTGACGCTTGAACGAGGTCTAGGAACAGTACTCGACACCAAAGCCTATTGCGGCAGGTCAATTCCGTGTGAATCAAAGAGGCGCGAAGAGGAACCGTTCGGGGAACGGCCACGGTGACCGCTCCCCGAACGCTTTCCCAAATCTTCCCTCTCGGCCTCCTGCGGCTTGACCTGCCATGTCGGGGTTCAAAAACAGGAACTCTGCGCCTGCCGGAAACCCCATCCATGCAGATCAAGCGGCGTGTCGGTACTCATGGAGGGTGCCGCCGAGTCGGTGATCGGTTCGGGGGTTGCGCGCAGTAGCGTGGCCTGCTCCATGGCCTTATGGGACCGGTGCCGTTGTGGTGTGTCTCGAATTCGTGCAGGGCGTGCCGTAGGTGGTTTTCGTTCCAGATCAGGGTGCGATCTAGGAGTTCGTGGCGGCAGGTCTGTACCCACCGTTTCATGATCGAGTTCATTCGCGGTATTCGTACGCCGCTGAGCACGACGGTGATGCCGGAGTCGGCGAGGATCTGGTCGAACAGGGCAGGGAACTTCGCGTCCCGGTCGCGGGTCAGGTATGCGACGGTGGCGCCCGCGTCCTCCAGGTCCATCGTGAGGTTCTTCGCGGTCTGGGTGACCCAGGTTGTGGTCGGATGTGCGGTGGTGCCGAGGATGTACTGGCGTTGTCCGGTCAGGGTGACGGTTTCGATGAAGTCGATGGCCAGCAGGGCGTCGGCCTGGGAGCGCAGGAAGGCGGCCCAGGTGGTGGAGGCTCGGTCGGGTGCGGGGTCGATGCCCTCCTGTTTGAGGATTTCCCCGACGGTGGAGGCGGCGGTCTTGATCCCGAGGGTGGCGAGTACGCCGTGGACACGCCGGTAGCCCCATGACGGGTTCTCGCGGACCAGACGCAGGATCAGGTGGCGGATGGAGCGGACGGTGGGCGGCCGTCCGGGCCGTTTGTGCTTGCAGGCGTTCGCGTGTCGTCGTTTCATCAGGTCGCGATGCCGGCGCAGGATGGTGTCCGGTCGGACGATCAGCCGCAGCCGGCGCAGCACCTCGCGGGCAGTGGCTGCAGTAGTGCGGTGAGGAAGGCCCGGTCTTCGGCGGCGAACTTCACTTTGTCCGGGCTGAGTTGTCGCTGCAGGATGGTGACCTGGTGGCGCAGGGCCCAGGATCTCCGCGTCCTTGTCGCGATCACTCATCGGCAGCAGGCGCACAGCGGCGAAGGTGTTGGTGACAGCCGGATAGGCCAGGCGAAGCAGCACAGCCGATCATCATGCCGCAGAGCCCGTCCATTCCTGCGGGCAGAGAACTTCGTGTGATCGATGCTGGCCCCGCAGGGCCGACGCGCGGCGGTTGACCAGCACGGATGAGGTTTCCGGCAGGCGCAGTCTTCGGCACACCAAGCATGTCCGGCGCCCAGTTCGCCGCGACAAATGCCGCCCACGTTCAGATCACCGATCTTCGGGATCTTCTCCCCACGTCCGTCGCAGCCCTCCTGTATTGAAATGTCCTCGGCATGAGGCGCCAGCCTTGCGAAGAGCCCCACACTCACGCCACCCAAGCCGCGGCGACGCGTTCCACCACTAGGGCCTGTCCGGCGGATCATGCCGCAGACGCGGGGCCTGGCACGCACTCCCCCACTGCCTTAAAGGCGTGGGGGGACCCCCAGCGGCGTTGTCGTCGGTTGCCGACGCTCCGCGTTGCCGCCCTCCTCCGCCTTGCAGCTGCACGCACCAGGCCCCGCTCACCGGCGCTGATCAGATGCCGTTGGTCTCGTGCGACCTGATCCGCCGGACAGGCCCTAGCGCGGCACCAGTGAACAGGCGGCGACGCGGCGTTTTGCCTGGTCACTGGGGGATCGCATGCTAGGTATCACCAGGCATTTGCGCTAGCCGCCCGGGGTCGGCAAGAGCATGCTGTCCGTCGCGCTCGGGCGGGTGGCCCTGCCCATGCCCGCCCGTCATCCCAGCGGCGCACCAAGGCCGCCTGCGCAGGCACCCAGAGGCCGCCAGCGCTGTGACGGTCACCCGGCTCTACCCCCGAGACGATGGGCGAGGCAAACGGCCGGGATCACGCCGCACGCATGATGCCCACCACGGCTTGCCGATATGGAGGCTGGGTGGAGATCCGCTCAGCCTCCGGTGCGTCGACGGGCAAGCACCCGCCCGGCTGGAGTTCCGCGTGGGGTCGGTCGGAGCGGAGCGTTCCGCCGCACCGGAGACCTGCCAGGATTCAGTGCGACAGAACAGCTCTTCGTCTCACCTCGTCTCACACATTTCTCACAGACGAGAGCGAACGGGAGCACGCGAGAGCCCCTGACCTGGAACTTTGATGTCGTCGCAGACCACGGTGAACCAGATAGGCGCGCCGTAAGCTAGGGGTATGGCCTACGAGATTCCGGTGACACAAGCCAGGGCTGAGCTCGCCGACCTGATCAACCGGGTGGTGTACGGCGGTGAGCGCGTCGTCGTGACGCGGCACGGCAAGCCCCTTGTCGCGCTGGTCTCCGCCGCCGACCTGGAGCGACTCGACGAACTCGACAGGCTGGACCGCCTCGACGAGCCGGCTGAGGAGCAGGTGATCAGCTCCGTCTCGCGTGTCCATGAGGTCGCGTCCGCCCCCCGCGAACGCCAGCGGTTCGGTATCGCGGCCGAGCATCGGGGGCCGAATCCCTCATAGCGAGGGTGTGCTCTACGGGCGTAGATGTGATTGTCCTGATCACAGCTCGGTTAACTTGCCTGAAACTCGGTCCAACTAGCCTGCCGATCCACGCCACCAGGGACTTTGCTCTGGGGGCTGAGCGGGTCCGGCGAGGTTCGCTGCGGTTCGGCAGCGCCCCGAAGGGGTGCGGGGAACCGCGCGACCAGCCACGACGGGCCTTCGGACGACGTCCCGCACTCCGAGCGGAGCGTTTAGGCGGCAGCCGGACCCCGCACGGTCCGGAGCGAGGACTGTGAGGTGGGACGTGCAACTGACCCCGCACGAGCAAGAGAGGCTGCTGATCCATGTGGCGGCCGACGTGGCCGAGAAGCGCCGGGCCCGTGGTCTGAGGCTGAACCACCCCGAGGCCGTCGCTCTCATCACGTCGCACATCCTCGAAGGCGCGCGTGACGGCCGGACCGTCGCCGAGCTGATGGCCTCCGGGCGCAAGCTGCTCACCAGGAACGACGTCATGGAGGGCATCCCCGAGATGATCCACGACGTACAGGTCGAGGCGACCTTCCCGGACGGCACCAAGCTCGTCACCGTCCACGACCCGATCGTGTAGGAGGCCTCGATGATTCCCGGCGAGATCCTGTTCGCGGACGACCCGATCGTCTACAACGCGGGCCGCGAGGTCACGCGGATGACCGTCCTCAACGCCGCCGACCGGCCCGTCCAGGTCGGCTCCCACTACCACTTCGCCGAGGCCAACCCCGGCCTTGAGTTCGACCGTGCCGCCGCGCGCGGGCAGCGGCTCAACGTCGCCGCCGGTACGGCCGTGCGCTTCGAGCCGGGCATCCCCGTCGACGTCGAACTCGTCCCCCTCACCGGCGCCCGGATCGTGCCCGGACTGCGCGGGGAGACCGGAGGTGCCCTCGATGCCTGAGATCTCCCGCGCCGCGTACGCGGACCTGTTCGGGCCGACCACCGGCGACCGCATCCGGCTCGCCGACACCGATCTGCTGATCGAGATCGAGGAGGACCGCAGCGGCGGTCCCGGACTCGCCGGTGACGAGGCCGTGTTCGGCGGCGGCAAGGTCATCCGTGAGTCGATGGGCCAGGCGCGTGCCTCCCGCGCGGAGGGCACCCCCGACACCGTCATCACCGGTGCCGTGATCGTCGACCACTGGGGCATCGTCAAGGCCGACGTCGGCATCCGTGACGGCCGCGTCACCGGCATCGGCAAGGCCGGCAACCCCGACACCATGGACGGCATCCACCCCGACCTGGTGATCGGCCCCGAGACCGAGGTCATCGCCGGCAACGGACGCATCCTCACGGCCGGTGCCGTGGACGCGCACGTCCACTTCATCTGCCCGCAGATCGCCGACGAGGCGCTCTCCGCCGGGGTCACCACCCTGGTCGGCGGCGGCACCGGACCTGCCGAGGGCTCCAAGGCGACCACGGTCACCCCCGGCCCCTGGCATCTGGCCCGGATGATGGCGGCGATGGAGCAGTACCCGCTCAACATCGGCTTCCTCGGCAAGGGCAACACCGTCTCGCACGACGCGATGATGTCCCAGATCCGAGGGGGAGCGCTGGGACTGAAGCTGCACGAGGACTGGGGTTCGACTCCCGCCGTCATCGACGCCTCGCTCACCGTCGCCGACCGCACGGGCATCCAAGTCGCCATCCACACCGACACGTTGAACGAGGCCGGGTTCGTCGGCGACACCCTCGCCGCGATCGCCGGACGCGGTATCCACGCGTACCACACCGAGGGTGCGGGCGGCGGGCACGCGCCGGACATCATGACCGTGGTCTCCGAGCCGCACGTGCTGCCCAGCTCCACCAACCCGACCCGGCCGTACACCGTCAACACCGCCGAGGAACACCTCGACATGCTGATGGTCTGCCACCACCTCAACCCGGCGGTGCCCGAGGACCTGGCCTTTGCCGAGTCCCGCATCCGCCCGTCGACGATCGGCGCGGAGGACATCCTCCACGACCTCGGCGCCATCTCGATCATCTCCTCCGACGCGCAGGCGATGGGCCGCGTCGGCGAGGTCATCATGCGGACCTGGCAGACGGCGCATGTGATGAAGCGGCGGCGGGGGGCGCTGCCCGGGGACGGGCGTGCGGACAATCGTCGGGTACGGCGTTACATCGCCAAGTACACGATCAACCCCGCCCTCGCGCAGGGCCTCGCCCGTGAGATCGGCTCCGTCGAGAGCGGCAAGCTCGCCGACCTGGTGCTGTGGGAACCGGCGTTCTTCGGCGTCAAGCCGCACCTCGTCATCAAGGGCGGGCAGATCGCGTACGCGCAGATGGGCGACGCCAACGCGTCCATCCCGACGCCTCAACCCATCTTGCCGCGGCCGATGTTCGGGGCGATCGGACGGGCGCCGGCCGCGAACTCCTTCAACTTCGTCGCCCAGTTGGCGATCGAGGACGGGCTGCCGGAGCGGCTCGATCTCGGGAAGAAGTTCGTCGCGATCGAGTCGACACGTGGGGTCACGAAGGCCGACATGCGTGAGAACGACGCCCGGCCCCGCGTCCAGGTCGACCCCGACAGCTTCGCCGTGCACATCGACGGGGAGCTCGTCGAGGCGACTCCGGCGGCCGAACTGCCCATGGCCCAGCGGTACTTCCTCTTCTGATGTCCAGGGGAGCATTGCTGGTTCTGGCCGACGGGCGCTTTCCCGCCGGAGGGCACGCGCACTCCGGCGGGGCGGAGGCCGCCGTCAAGGCCCGGCGGGTCACCGGGGCCGCCAGCCTTGGTGAGTTCTGCCGGGGGCGGTTGCACACGGCCGGTCTCGTGTCCGCCGCGTTGGCCGCTGCGGCTGTACTCGGTGCCGACCCGGGGGAGTTGGACCTCGCCGTGGATGCGCGGACTCCGTCGCCGGCGTTGCGGCTGGCCTCGCGGAAGCTGGGGCGGCAGTTGATGCGGGCGGCTCGGGCGACCTGGCCGTCCGCCGAACTCGACGCCCTGGCGCGGGAGTTCCCCAAGGGGGCGCATCAGCCGGTGGTGTTGGGGCTGGTGGCTCGGTCGGCTGGGCTGGGGCCGGAGGATGCGGCGTACTGCGCGGCCTACGAGAGTGTGAGTGGGCCGGCGTCCGCGACCGTGCGGTTGCTGAGCCTTGATCCGTTCGACGCTACGGCCGTACTGGCCCGGTTGGCGCCGGAGTTGGACCTGGTTGCCGATCGTACAGGGCGAAGGCCCCTCCCCCTATGACGGGGAGGGGCCTTGTGAGGTTGAGCGGCCCGGAACGGGCGT
>NZ_JBXVPZ010000100.1:0-24854 GCF_057961495.1 Streptomyces sp. P5F9
TCCCCGCCCTCCCCAGCGGCCTCTCGGGCGACGGCGTGAACGTGTTGAACAACGCCCGCTCCAACGGCTTCACCCCGGATGTCGTCAACCTGATGACCATGGACTACGGCTCCTCGGGCACCGACATGGGCAACGCGGCCAACACGTCCGTGGACGCGGCGGCCGGCCAAGTCGCGAGCGCCTTCGGCATCTCCACGTCCGCCGCCTACGCCAAGCTCGGCAACACCCCGATGATCGGCCAGAACGACAGCGCCGGCGAGGTCTTCACCCTCGACAACGCCCGGAGCGTAGAGGCCTTCGACGCCTCACGGGGGATCGCGCTCACGTCGTACTGGTCGCAGAACCGCGACAACGGCGGCTGCGCGGGCTCGACTTCGGCCCAGAGCACGTGCAGCGGCGTCAGCCAGAACTCCGGTGACTTCGCCCGCATCTTCCAGGCGTTCACCTCCGGCAGCAGCAGCGGTGGCGGGGGAACCGGCTCAACTGTGCAGGCCCTGCCCGGGACTTGGGCCCAGTGCGCGAGCGAGAACGGCACCTGCGCGGTCAGCGGCACGACGGCCGTCGCCTACGGCGCGAGCGGCAGGTTCAACTACGCGACAGAGACCGGCTCCACGCCCTGCACGAACACGGTCTTCGGCGACCCGATCTCCGGCACCGCCAAATCCTGCTACGGCCAGGCCGCCCCGCCCGCGACCAACATCTGGACCTCCTGCGCCGCCGAGAGCGGCACCTGCACCTTCTCCGGCGTGATGACGGTGGCCTACGGCGCGGGCAGTTCCTTCAACTACGCGACGCTGCCCGGCGGTACGGCGTGCACCAACGCCGTGTTCGGCGACCCGGCCGCCAACACCGCCAAGTCCTGCTACCTGATCGGCGCACCCCCGTCCTTCGCCACCTGGACCAACTGCGCGGCGGAAGACGGCACTTGCACCTTCTCCGGCACCCACGAGGTGGCGTACGGCGCGGCCGGACGGTACGTGTACCGGTCCATCTCCGGGTCCACAGGATGCAGCAATGCGGTCTTCGGTGACCCGGTGTCGGGTACGGCGAAGTCCTGCTACGTGCAGTAACTCGTGAGCGGGTCTGGCTCCTCCGGGCCGGGCGGATTGAACGTTTCAACCCACTGGCCGCAGGGTTCCCCCTCCCCGCACCGCCGCGCCCGGCGCGTCGAACCCGGCCGCGTACCCGGACTACTCCTACTCCACGGAGCCAACGGCCAGTACTCCTACGGCAGTTACACGAGCGGCATCCCGTGCACGAACACGGTCTTCGGAGACCCGATCTCCGGAACGAGCAAGTCCTGTTACGTCCAGTACTGCACTCCTCATGAGGAAGGCCGGACGATGTTCAGATCGAAGTTGAGAGAAAAGGCCGCGCACACCACCGGACATAGGTGGAGGTCGAGGTCGAGATGCCTGGTCTGGCTGGCGACCCTGGCCCCGATGGTCGCCCTGCTCTACGGCACCACGACCACCCAGCCCGCGCTGGCCGCCGCCCCCGGAGCCCCCTCCGGCTGGTCCACCGTCTTCACCGACGACTTCAACGGCTCGGCGGGATCGGCCCCTTCGTCGGCCAACTGGAAGTTCGACACCGGCCCGGGCTCCAGCTTCGGGACCGGTGAGATCGAGACGATGACCGACTCCACCACCAACACCCACCTCGACGGCAACGGCAACCTGGACATCACCGCCCTGGGCTCCGGCAGTTCGTGGACCTCGGGGCGTATCCAGACCCCGACGGCGAACGTGGGCGCACCGGCCGGCGGCAAGCTGGAGGTCGCCGCGTCCATCCAACAGCCCAGCCCCTCAAGCGGGTTGGGCTACTGGCCGGCGTTCTGGATGCTGGGTCCGGGCCAGTGGCCGGAGAACGGCGAGATCGACATCATGGAGGACGTCAACGCCCTCTCCGACGTGGCCGGCACGATCCACTGCGGCACCTCCCCGGGCGGACCCTGCAACGAGGGCACCGGAATCAGCAGCGGCCTGCGCGCCTGTTCCGGCTGCCAGAGCGGTTTCCACACGTACGCGATGATCCTCGACCGCACCAACACGTCGGCGGAGACCATCACGTTCTACCTGGACGGCAGCGCCTACTACTCGGTCTCCGAGGCTCAAGTGGGCACCGCCACCTGGCAGGCGGCCTTCGACCACAACCAGTCGATCATCCTGGACCTGGCGATGGGCGGCACGTTCCCGAACGCGGCATGCGGCTGCACAACGCCGTCCGGCTCGACGACATCGGGCGGCACCCTGAGCGTCGACTACGTAGCGGCGTACACCACAACGGGAAGCGCCACAGGCTCCACCACCCAAGCCCTGCCCGGCACTTGGCCCCAATGCGCCGCGGAGAACGGCACCTGCGCGCTCAACGGCACGTCGGCAGTGGCCTTCGGCGCGAACGGCCGCTTCAGCTACACGACGGCGACCGGCTCAACTCCCTGCACCACGGCGGTCTTTGGCGACCCGTCCTCCGGAGTGGTGAAGTCCTGCTACGCCGAAGCGGCACCCCCGGCAACCAACATCTGGTCCCCGTGCGCGTCCGAGAACAACACCTGCTCGTTCTCCGGCGTGATGACGGTCGCGTACGGCGCCGCCGGTTCGTACCGCTACGCCACGCTGCCGGCCGGTACCCCGTGCACCAACGCGGTCTTCGGCGACCCGATCTCAGGCACGGCGAAGACTTGCTACGTCGTATCGCCGCCCCCGACGTTCGCGACCTGGACGACATGCGCGGCGGAGAACGGAACCTGCTCCTTCTCCGGCACCCACGAGGTGGCGTACGGGGCGAACGGCCAGTACTTCTACGGCAGTTTCTCGGGCGGCACCCCGTGCACCAACACGGTGTTCGGTGACCCGGCATCAGGAACGGCGAAGTACTGTTACTACCAGTAACAACGTGCAGGTGGGAGGCCCGTCGTTACTCACTTTCGGGTGACGCTCCCGACGGGCCCGGGGTGGCGCACCCTGGCGAACACGGAACCCGGCCCAGTGCCCGCAAGTCCCGTCGGCTCGCCGGGGCGTCAACCTGGTGCATCACGTACATAAATGGACGGTACAGGCGACAGTCACGGAAACACGACCGACTCGTAACACGATTCACGTATCGCTCATATCTCGACCATCCGGTGGAGAAGGTGTGGGTGTGCGGCCAACAGGCCGCCACCCGCACACCGCACAGCCCGGGATCCGGCCGTAGCCGTATCCCGGGAGGTGCCCGCACCATGCTGGGGGAACCCGTGACCTCTTCACCTTCCGTGTCCGTCCGCCGTCTGGCCGCAGCCGCTCTGGCTGCCGGCGCTCTCGTCGGCGCGGCGGCACTGCCGGCGACCGCTGCCGACCACCACGCGGCCCGGACGAACGTGGAGATCAGCCGCGTGCAGTACGACTCTCCGGGACCGGAGGACCGCTCCGCCCGTTCGCTGAACAACGAGTGGGTGGAGATCACCAACCACGACCGCCGCAGCGTCAACCTCGACGGCTGGAAGCTCTCGAACAAGGACGGCCAGACCTACACCTTCCACCACTACCGCCTGGACGGCCACGCCACCGTCCGCGTCCACACCGGTGTCGGCCGCGACACCGACCGCGACCTCTACCAGGACCGCCACAACTACACCTGGGACAACCACTCCGACACCGCCACCCTCCGCAACGACCACCGCCGCCTCGTCGACGACACGTCCTGGGGCAACCACGATGGCGGCCACGGGGGCGGCCACGGCGGTGGCGGTCACAACGGCGGAGGCCACAACGGCGATGGCGGTCACAACGGCGGCGGAGGCCACAACGGCGGCGGAGGCCACGGGGGTGGCGGCCACCACTGAACCACTCGCACCACGACGCCATGACGGCACGCCGCCATGACGTCCGAGCGGTGACGTGACATCTGCGGCGCGCTGTCCCATCCAGGGGCGGCGCGCCGCTCACGTCTGCGCCGGAGAGGCGCGAACACGGCGGCTCTGCCCACCCCTCCGCGCCAACGGCCCAGGTGGGTAGCCTCGTCCCGACCACACGGCGGGGACGGGGGCTTTCACACGATGGCGAAGAAGCCGGTACGCGCAGCACTGGGAGACATCTGGCTCAAGTGCCAGATCTGCCAAGGAGATCTGTTCCGGGAACGCGGCGTCCTGCTCAACAGCACCGGCATGGAATTCATGAAACTGGCCTGGGCCGACGAGAACGCCACCGGCCTGATCTGCTGGCGCTGCGGCTACGTCCACCTGTTCGTGAACAAGGACATCAAGTTGTATCGGGCGGACAAGTAGCGGAGACCGCGGAGCCAAGTGGACTGGCCGGCCGGCTTGTTGGGCTGCCGCTGCCGGTGGCCCGGCTGTAGAGGCAAGGAGGCGGACGATTCGACAGGCGGCGCGAGCAACGGGATTCCCGAACCACTTCACTGCTCCGCATGCCTACTGAGTACCGGCAACCCGCCCGACGGTCTGGGCCCGCTCTACGGCGAGGAGGCGCGCGAGGTTGTCGCGCGCACCGTCGAGCGTGGCGAGCATCTGCGTCCGGGTCTGCTCGAAGTGAGGTTCGGTCTCGACGCCGAGGTCGTGCCGCAGTGTGACCCGCAGCAGATACACGCCGTCCGACAACGGCTCACTGAACCATGTCTTCGCCCGCTGATAAGCACCGTTGAGGTCGGGGCTGCTGGGCAACTGCTTGACGACCGAATACCCGACTCCAAGCGCCCTGTTGAGAGCCGAGGCCACGTCCAGGACGTCCCTCGTCAGCGCCATCTGAGCCTGCGAATACTCGTCGGCCCAAGCTTCCTTTGCAGCGTCGAGAAGAGTTGGGTCGATGCTCTCACCGCGTTGGGAGGCTTCTACGGCGTCTCGCGCAGCGACCCGGTAAGCGCGAGCGGTGGTGTTCAGGCGGGCGTAGAGATCTCGCCGGGTCTGTATCGCATGCTCGTGACGCTCCTGCTCCCGCTCACGATCAGCACGCCGGTTCTGCTCCCGGTTGGCACGCTGGCTGAGCAGCGTCCCGCCCAGAGTTCCGCCCAATGTCCCTCCGACACTGATGAGCGCGACGGCAAGCGTGGTCACATCCACGAGATCCCCCAACCCGTCCATCCCCTGCCTGCGGCCGACGTCTGACAACGGCGCGTTGATCACCCCGACTCGCGGCACTCCCTCAAGATCCTGCCCACGCCTCGTCCACAGACCCTGCCATGCGACCACCACGGACCGCATCCGCCTGAACAAACGCGAAGAACCCGTCCTCGGCTGACGCGCTGACGGCGGGGTCTTTAGGCACCAAATCCAAGGTGCCCCCGGGGGGACTATTCACAGATGGTTGCGGGGCTGACCAGCGATTTCTTGTGGGGCGGCTGGTGGTGGAGGGGCGGTTCCGTCCTGCGGTGTGGGGTGCGGGAGTGCGATGAACACCTCGGATGCCGAGTTTGTCCCGAGCCGGGAGCCGCACCGGGTGGCAGAAAGTGACCCGTCCGATCTCGATGCGTGGTTGCGGCAGGGCTGTGCGTTGGTGGTCGCGGGGGTGGCGGCGTATGCGTCGTACGTGCATCAGCGGGAGTTCGCCCTGCAGGGTGGTGCGGATGAGGTGAGCGCGTCCTTGTGGCCCCTGTCGGTAGACGGGTTGTTGCTGCTCGCGACGGTTGGCCTGCTGAAGCCGTCGCCGGGTGGTGGCCGCCGGGGGCGGTATGTGGTGTGGCTGGCTTTTCTGTTGGGGATCGTGGTGTCTCTGGCTGCGAATATTGCGGCGGCGCCTGTGCTGGCGTGGAAGCCGGTGCTGGTGGCGGGGTGGCCGCCGGTCGCGTTGTTGTTGTCGGTGGAGTTGTTGGCGCACCGGCCGGCTGTGCAGGTGGATGCGGTGCATCGTCTCGGGGAGGGAGCCGAGGTCGACGGGGTTGGTGATCGAATTCTTGGGGATCCTCTGTTGGAGCGTGCCCGGCAGGTCGATGCCCGGCACCAGGATCGGCACCGGCGTCCGGTCTCGGCTGAGTCGTTGCGTAAGGAGCTTCGGATCGGTGCGGACCGGTCGAGGCAGTTGGTGGCTTTGGTGCGGGCGAGCCGCAATGGTGGCGTACGAGAGTGAGTGGCGACGCTTCAGGACTGCTTTGACAACCTCCGATTGCACCCGTTTGGAGGGGTTTTCTCGCAGGGCCCGCGGCCAAGAGGTGCAGTAGCCGATGGTCGATGTCGATCGGTGTACCGGGCGTACGGGCTGGTCAAATCCGGTATCTGCTCGACAAATGTGCGCTGGGGGCTGGGGTCGTCAGCACAGACGAATCGCCTCACCGACAGAATGATCCGCACGGCGTGCCCGGCCACTGGGAGATCCTGCAGACGGCGCTCGTAGCGGTCAGGCACACGGGCCGATGCCCGGCCACAGGCCGGACACGAGCCCGCGTCGCGGCGGCTGCTCAGTCCCACCACCATTCCGCACGCGCTGTGCACCGCCGTGACCAGTACCTCGAAGTCCTTGAGCAGGGCGTCCTGCCAGGGGATTTCGTCGTGGTTCATGTCCTGGGTGTCGACGCCGACGGGGCGGTTCAGCCCGTCTCACCGGGATGTGACGGAGCGTCATGCCCGGTGGATCACGGCGGGTGTACCCCGGCTCACGGTCTGGTATCGAACAGCCCCTTCACGGAACGTGACGACTCTCCGTGATCGCTGCCTGTTGAGGTGTGGGTGTGCTGGGTCGCGGTCGGCTGTGGTTGGCGTGGTGGCTGTCAGCCGGTTCGGCCATCGCTGCCCCGGTCGCACTCCGCGAGCGTGCCGTCGAGCAGAACGTGGCCGGGATCGATCTCGCCCAGCGCCTTGAGCAGGCCCCGCGCTGGGTCCGATTTTCGCGCCTGTGGCATGAGCCCATGCCGCGTGATCTCACCCGCGCATAAACGGCCGCGCTTCGGTGCAGTGTTAGGAGTCGTCTCACTTCTTGCTGATTCGCTCCCGGAGCAGGTCACCTTCGGGGTGGCCGAGTGAGTCGAGTATTTTCAGCGCGTCGGTCCACGACTGACGGGCCTCGTGCGGGGAGCTGGGTGAGTGTACGTCGCCGATGTGTACGAGTGTGTCGGCGATCAGGTATGCGTCGTTGAGTTCTCGATAGAGGATCAGTGCCCGGTTGAGTGCCTCAAGTGCGTCTGAGTGTCGCCCGAGGTGGTGGTAGGCGACGCCAAGGCTGTCCCATGACGCTGCCTCGATATTTCGATTGCCGACCTTGTGGGCGATGCCAATGGCGTGGCGGCAGTATTCTGCCGCGCCTTCGAAGTCTTGAAGGAGGATATGAGTCCAGCCGACCTCATTGGTTACGGAAGCCAGCCCGATCTCGTAACTGGCGCTCCGGTACAGGGATGAGGCGGCTTCATATTGTGCCAGGGCTTCGTGATGCTGTTTCTTGATGTTGCTGAGAAACGCCTGGTAGCGCTTGGTCAGCGCTGCCCCGAGCAGGTCGTCGGCGCCTGAGAATATCTTCAGTGCTTCACGTAGGTGGGTTTCGGCAGCAGAATGGTCGCCGGTTCGGCCGAGTGCGAAACCGAGGGATCTGTGCATATGTGCTTGCCCCTGGGTGTCACCAGCCCGTTGGGCGGCGGAAAGCGCGGAACTCTGAATGGCGATCTGCTCCTGACGCCGGCCGCTGCGATCGAAGATCAGCTCAAGGACAGCCGCCAAGCGCCATGCCTGCGCGCCTGCGATGTAGCGGGCGTGATGGAGGACGATGGCCTGCAGGGCAGGCATCTCCTGATGGAGCCACCCGGCCGCGTATGCGGTGCTGGTGAAGGAAATCACGTGCGTTCCAGGCGCGGCGGCGGCGAGCGCAGAGTGTTCCCGGTGTGTATTTATGGCACTGGATGCGTTGTGCGCCGTATGGAGGTAGTGGTCGTAGAGCCGCCGCCGCGCGGCCTTGAGGGTTTCGCTGGAATCACTACGGGCCAGTTCTTGACTGAATACCTTGAGGAGATCGTGCGTGCTGTATTGCCCGGTCCTGTATTCGGTCCAAAGGTTGGCTCGGTGGAGCTCGGACATCACTCGTCGTGTGCTTTTCGTGGTGAGTCCGGTCAGGCTTGCCGCAGCGTGGATCGATACGCTGTGTGCGGGGCTCAGGCACAGGCGTATGAATGCATCGGCAGCCTGTTTTGTGAGTGTGCGGAATGACCAGGAGAAGACGGATCGGGTATCCGTGACAGGGTCGCCCTCGCCGCTCAGTGTGAACGCGCGGAGGCTGTCGCGGCTTGCTTCGAGTTCGGCTGCGATGTCCGACAGTGGAATGGTCGGCCGGCTGCCGGCGCGCGCGCAGACAATAGCGAGGGCGAGGGGCAGTCTGCCGCAGTGTGCCCCGATTGCGAGGGCTGCGTTGCGTTCTCGCTCGACACGTGCTTTTCCGAGTCTTCTGGAAAGGAAATCGAACGATTCCGTCGTGGTGAGTATGCTCACGTTCAGGAGACTTGCTGCCGCGGATGCCGCCAGACCGCTCATTTCCTCGCGGCTGGTGATGACGGTGAAGCAGTCCGGATTACCGGGAAAGAGCGGGCGTACCTGCTCCGCGTTTCGTGCGTTGTCGAGAATGATCAGGCAGCGGCGTTGCGCAAGAATGCTTCGATAGAGTGCGATCTGGCTGTCGAGATGTGAAGGAATGCGTTCGCTCGGTATGCCGAGTGATTCCAGGAAATAGCAGATCGCCATGGAGGGGGTGAGGGGGTTTCCTGCGGGATCGTAGCCGCGCAGGTTGAGGTACAGCTGGCCGTCCGGGAACCGGTGGGAATTACGGTGGGCCCAGTGCAGGGCGAGCGTGGTTTTCCCGACGCCGGGAGCCCCGCCGATGGCGACAGCCGTATGAGTGCCGACTGGCAGAAGCGAGTCCAGGTGCTCCATCTCTTCACGCCGGCCGGTGAACACGTGCAGGGTCGCCGGGAGTTGGGCCGGTCGGACCGTAGGCCAGCTCCGCCCGGATGCTGCGGCCGCCGGGGTGTGCGGGGGCGGGTCCCAGGTAGGGGCGGCGCCCGTGCTGCGCAGCACGTCGGCTTGCGCGGCGCGCAGTTCGGGGCCCGGGTCGACTCCCAGCTCGCTGGCCAGCCGTGAGCGGACGTTTCGGTAGTGTTCCAGGGCTTGGGCGGTATGTCCCTCAGCCCCCAGGACACGGACGAAACAGGCCTGCAGGAATTCGTTGAGGGGATCGCCTTGAGCGGCCCGCCGCAGGAGTGGAAGGGCGGCCCTGGTACGTCCGGTGGCGAGGGATGCCTCCGCGGCGGCCCGAGCGGCGCGGAAGTACTCCGCGTCGACCGCGGCGAAGACGGTGTGCGAGCGCAGATCGTGGGGCAGGCCGGCCGCCGTCGGGCCGTGCCACAGTGAAAGTGCCGTGAGGAGCAGGTCTGCGGCCTCCTCGGGCCGGCCGCCGTCGGCGGCTTCGTGGCCCGCGTCGCGCAGTTTCCGAAACCGCAGGAGATCCGAGGCCTCCTCTCCGAGGTTCAGCCGGTACCCGCCAGCGGCCCGCACGAGTACCTGAGCCTTGCTTCTCTGGGTGAGACCGGGCTCAAGCAGCTTCCGTAAGGCGCCGACATGGCGGTGCACCACGTTGACTGCTCGCTCGGGAGGGTCCTCGCCCCACAAGGCATCGATCAGGTGGTGCAGCGGCACGGGTTGCCCTGCCTGAATCAGCAGCAAGGCCAACACGCCTTGCTGTTTGGGAGGTCCGAGGTGCAGCTCTGATTCCCGATGCCAGGCTCTCAGGGGCCCCAGGATGGAAAAGCGCAGCGCGTTCTCCGTCGCGGGCGCCGATTCTGGCTTCATTTTCGCACCTCCCGAGTGCGGCGAAGGGAGTCGGGCGTTGGTGGAAGATCATGGTGTTGCCGGTATGAATCGCGCGGGCGCGGACGCCGCTGAAGGCGTAGCGGGCAGACGCCGGCGCCGCGGCTGTCACGGAATGCGGATGTGCCTGTGTGGCAGTTCCCTGGCTGGTGACCAGCGCGGCGACGGGGTTTCCGTATGCGCTCGCTGGTCGGGCCGTTCGCCGCGGTGTGTGTCGCGTCGGCGAGGCGGCATGCACGTCTGCCGGGGCGTCCAGCCACAGGCTGAGCGTGCAGACCGGCCAAGAGGCCAACACCCTTGCACCGTAGGGCACTTGGGGCCCGCCAGGGAGCGACACCGCGGACTGCGGCGGCAACACGCCCTGGCGAGGGGGATTATCCCGAGGGGTGGTGCGCAGCAGCCGTCCGGTCGGTTGCCTCGGGCGGTTTCGGATGGGTGCGGGCACGGCCGCCCGCCATCCGGACCGCCGGTCGAGTACGGTCACTCGGACGACGGGGCCGACTCGCGCGAACGCGGTGACTGGGTGAGGCATGCGACCCGGCAGCTCGCGAAGGCGGGCGTTTCGGGCTCCTGGTGTTCAGTGGGTCATGGAGAGCCGGGCGGTCGGGTCGTGTGCTCCGGCTGCTGCTCTGCTTGGGCTGTGGCGTTGTGCCGTAGGAGTTCGGCCAGCGCGGAGACGCCGTCGCGGTGTCCCAGTCCTGCGTCCATGGCCTGGTCGATGAGCTTGTGGTTGGAGTCGAGTTGGGCCATGGGTGCTCCCACGGAAGCTGCCAGGGCGTCGATCAGTGTCAGGTCCTTGGCGACCAGGGACAGGGTCATGTGGATGGCCGCGTCGTGTGACCGTACGAAGTTGTCGCGGTTGTAGAGCACGTAGGGGGCGGCGGCGGGGCTCTGGGTGAAGGCGTCGTAGGCGTCGGCGCGGTCGATGCCGGCGCGTTCCGCGAGGACGAGTGCTTCGGCCAGTGCTCTCGCCAGCGACAGGAGCAGGGAGTTGATCGCCAGCTTCATGATGTTGCCGTTGCCCGACTCCCCGAAGTGGAGGATGCGGGTGGCCAGGACGTCCATGACGGGACGGACGCGGTCGAGTGCCTCTTTGGGGCCGCCGATCAGGAAGGTGAGTTCGCCGCGGGTGGCGAGTTCGACGGAGCCGGACATCGGGGCGTCGAGGAGAGTGGCGCCGCGTTCGAGGACTCGGGGTGCGAGGGCCCGTGCCGTCTGCGGAGCGATGGTGCTGGTCTCCAGGACAACTGCTCCCGGGCGCAGGCCGGCGAGGATGCCGTCGGGCCCGTCGTAGACCTCGCCCACTGCCGTGTCGTCGGTCAGGGAGACGATGACGATGTCGGCGCAGGAGGCCGCCTCGCGCGGGGTGCCGGCCACGCACGCGCCCGTCTCGGCCGCGACGTCGAGGGCGCGTGCGGGGGTGCGGTTGGTCACGGTGACGCTGTGCCCTGCCCGGCGCAGGCGGACCACCATGGGGTGGCTGATGCGGCCGATGCCGATCACGGCCAGTGTGGGCAGGGCGTCGGTCATGCGTGGCCGCCGTTGAGGTCGAGGTTGACGCCGTTCGCGGCCGGGTTCTCCAGCAGGAACAGGGAGCCCTCGACGATGTCGCGCATGGTGGGGACGACACCGGTGAGGATCCGTGCGCGTGCCGCTTCTACGGCCGGCCGGTTGCCGGCCCAGTAGGGGCTGTCGCCGACCATGCCGGGGTGGATGCCGTTGACGCGGACCGGCGCGAGTTCCTTGGCCAGCGTGGCCACCAGGCCTGTGACTCCGGCGTTCACGGTGGTGACCGTGGTGGAGCCGGGGTAGGGCACGTCCTTGGCCAGGCCGCCGAACAGCAGCACCGAGCCGGTGGGGGAGATGCGCGAGCGCAGGGTGTGGACGACCGTGGTGTAGCCGACGATCTTCGAGATGGCCAACTCCGTTGCCCCGGCGATGTCGTAGCCGGCGATCGTGTTGTTGTCGCGCCGCATGCCGGCGAGAACGATCGCGTCGACGTGCTCGATGCCGCTCAGCGCCTCCTTGAGGATCTCGGGCTGGGAGAGATCGGCTGCGATGCCCCGCACCTGTGTGGTGGCCGTCTCGGAGTTGAGTTCCGCGGCCACCTTCTCTGCGCGCGTGCTGTCGCGGCCGGCGATGATCACGGAGGCGCCCTGCCGGGCGTAGGCCGCCGCCAGCTCGTGGCCGATGCCGGATGTACCTCCGACGATCAGAACCTGCTTGCTCATGACCTTCCCTTCGTAGGGCAGCGGGAGTTGCTGTCGGTAAGAGCTTGGCGCAGAACGTATATCGAGTCCAACGAAAAACATTGACATGTGTTATCGAAGAATCCGATAATTGGCGGGTGGAATTTCGGCAGTTGCGCTATTTCATCACCGTGGCCGAGGAGCTGAGCTTCACGCGCGCCGCGGCACGCCTTTTCGCTGCTCAGTCGACCGTGTCGGCAGCCGTCCGCGCCCTGGAGGAGGAGCTGCGGGTCTCGCTCCTGGACCGGTCGACCAGGACGGTGGCGCTGTCCGCGGCGGGCGAGGCGTTTCTGCCCGAGGCCAAGGCGGTCGTCGCGGCCGCGGAGCGTGCGAGGGAGGTGGTCGGCGAGGCGTCGAGAACCCTGCGGGGCAGCCTGCGCATCGGCACGATGACCCGCATCACGGCTCTCGACCTGCCACGCCTGGTAGGGGCCTTCCGTCAACGCCATCCCCTGGTGGACATACAGATCCAGGTCTCCGGATCCGGAGCGGGCGGCATCGCCGAGGACGTGCGACGCGGCCGCCTCGACGTCGGCGTCGTGGCCCTGCCCGCCTCCGAGGCGCACGACCTGGACCTGCGGCAGTTCGCGACGATCCCGTACGTGGTGATCCTGCCGTCCGAGCATCCGCTGGCCCGACAGGAACGCGTCGCGCTGAGGGACCTCGCTCACGAGAACTTCGTCTCCGGGGCCAGCGGCTTCGGGTCACGCGCCGCCATGGACCGGGCCTTTGGTGAACTGGGCATCACGCGCCGGGTGTCCGTCGAGATCACGGACATCGCCTCGGCCGCGTCGTATGTACGGGCCATCGGCGGCGCAGCCGTCGTACCCCGCTACGAGCCGGTGGGTACGGCCGGGGTGGTCGTCAAACCGGTGTCCGGTCCCGTACCTTCGCTCGACCTGTCGTTCGCGGTCCGCGCGGGACGCCAACCGAGTTCCGCCGTCGCCGCCCTGCTGAAACTCAGCCCCAACTACACGCGCGACGACGGGACGTTCTGAACAGGCTTGCCGGCCCCTCCCGAGCGGTTGGTGGCCGTCCTCATCGACCAGCGACGGCAAGCGTCACGCCTGGACGGTGGGGCGAACGTTGATCTCGCCGATCTCGACGTCGCCGGGCTGCTCGATGGCGAAGGCCACCGCGCGGGCGATCGCCGCCGGAGAAATGCCCATCGCGTCCATGTTCTCGCGCGTCTCATCGCGGATGCGGGGGTCGGTCATGGAGTCGGCGAGATCGGTGCGGACGTATCCCGGGGAAATGGCGGTCGTGCGCACCACCCCGTCGGTGGACTCCCTGCGCAGGCCTTCGTGGACGGTGCGCACCGCATTCTTGGTCGCGGCGTAGACGGCCATCGAGGGAGTCCCGCCGGACAGGCCGGCCACGGAGACGATGCTGACCAGGTGGCCCGAACCTTGCTCGTGGAAGACGGGCAACGCGGCGGCGACGGCGTTGAGCATACCGCGAAGGTTGACGTCGATCATGGCTGACCAGCCTTCGGTGTCGAGATCGGCCAGCGGGCTGTTGGGAGCGATGCCGGCATTGTTCACCAGTACGTCGATCCGGCCGTACTGATCGACTGTGGTGGAGACCAGGCGCCGTAGGTCCTCGGCCTTGGTGACGTCCACGACGCACGCGGCGGCCCGGCCCCCCTCCTCCCGGATGTCCTGCGCTATCGCGTCGATGCGCTCGCCGCGGCGGGCCGCCAGGACGACCGCGGCGCCGCGCCCGGCGAGCAGACGGGCCGTGGCCTCGCCGATGCCACCGCTCGCTCCGGTGATGGCGACGGTCTTGCCGTGAAGAGAGAGCACTGCTGCCTCCAAGTAAAGTGGACACGTGTCCGCTGTGTGACTCAGCTTACCGGACACGTGTCCACTTGTCGGCAGCGGAACATGAGGAGAGGCCCATGAGTGCGCCGGCACGCCGTCAGGACGCGGCCCAGAACCGGATCCGCATCGTCGAGGCCGCCCGCGCGGCCCTCGCCGAGTCCCACCACGTCCACCTCAACGAGATCGCCAAGCGCGCCGGAGTGGGACAGGGAACCCTCTACCGGAACTTTCCCAACCGCGAGGCGCTCCTCGCCGAGGTCTACCGGCGCGACGTCGAGGAGCTCGTGACCGCCGCCCCCGCGCTGCTGGCGGAACACGAGCCCGTGGAAGCCCTGCGGCACTGGCTCGACCGGGTGATCGACTACGCCGAGATCAAGTACGGCGTCCTGGCAGCGCTGGAGCCGGCCGCGTGGCAAGACCTCGTCGCCGACAGCCACAACCCCATCGAAGACGCCCTCGGCCATCTCCTGGACGCCGGGAAAGCGGCCGGTTCCCTCCGCATGGACGTGGACGCCCGCGGCGTCCTCCTGCTCATCGCCTACCTCGGTCGAGTGGACCGGGGTGAGTGGGAATCAACGGCACGGCCTCTGATGAACGTCATCCTCGACGGCCTCCGCCGCCAGGACGCGGACAGGTGAGGGCAGCAGACCTCCGAGGGCATCCTGATGCGAACCCCCCAAAGTCCCTGAAAGGGCGGAGGCGGCAACTCCGCCACCGGGTGGGTCACGGTCCGGCTCGTGCCGGTGGAGTTTCCGGCTCGTGGGCGGGCTGAGATGGACGGGAAGTTCACCGAGGTGCGCACGCGTCCGAAGTGGTCGCGTCGAGGGTCTGGTGCGGTGGCGGCCGTGATGGGATGCTCCGGGCCATGATCAAGAGAATCGAGTCCTCCGTCCGCCGATGAGCGAGACATCCGGGCCAGGACTGCCCGGACCGCCCGGATCACTGACGACACTGTTCGACCACGCGCTCCGGCTGCATCGGCTGACTCCCGGGGAGCCGCTTGCGCGCAACGGGGAGCCGTCTCCCGACGAGGGGTCGCATCGCCGTCGGCGTGGCCCGAAAGCGCCCGTTGACCGGTCCTTGGCCGGGAAAGACGCGGCGCTCATCCTGGACGCGCACTTTGCGCTGGCCTCCGCCCTTCCCAGGGAACTGGCCGATGCGTTCCACGACGTCCACGTTCCGACTCGCCACAACGAGTACATCGCCGCGGCGGCTGAGCGGGCCGGCCCAGAACGCGTTCGCCGAACGGGTCGCTGGCTCGTCCGACACGGGACCGACCGATGCTCGGTCACCGTCGGGCTCGCCCTGCTGGCTGCGGTGGGAACGGCTGCCGACATACCGCTGATCCAGACGATCGGGCTGCTCTCCCATCAGTTCGGGCCACTGGCGGTGCACGCCTTCGAGACGCGGCCAGGAGGCGTCGAGGCTCTGCTCTGGCTTGCCGAGCGCGTGACGGGCTGGGGACGCGTCTACGTAGTCGACGCGCTCTGCAGACTCGACGACCCGGCTGCCCGAGGATGGCTGCTTCGCCGGGCCTGCGACGGCGACTTCCTCAACGGATACTTCGCCGGGAAGGTCGCCACGGTCGCCGGACTCCACGAAGCGCTCGCAGATCTGGACACCGACGACGAGATGGTCGATCACGTCGGGCGGCTCCTGCACGTCATGAGCGGCTGCGAGGGGATGGGACTGACGCTTGCTCATTACCCTCATTCGGGCGTGGTTCTGGAAGCTCATGCCCGCCATGTGGGGTCGCTCGGCCCGAGCATCGAGCGCTACTTCACGATCGCGGTCCTCGCTCAGCACCTGGCGACGACGTCGCCCGAGGCCGCGGGCTGCACCGCGGCGCAGCAGGAAACGCTCCGGGTGACGTATCTGGAGGTGCTCGACCGGGAGGAGTGGTCCCGGACCGCGCGCGCCGGGCTCGTGGCGGACGACCGCCGGATGCGGTGGCTCGCCGACTACCGGTCACCACAGGTGAGGCTGCGTGCGTTCCCCGATCGAGAACCGAATACCGAGGAATAGCGCCGGAGAGGGGGCGACCCACAACGCCTCCTACTCCCTACGACCTCCTTACGACGCGGGAGGGAAGTCCGCGCTGCGCGAGGCGGCCTCGTAGGTGCGCAACTCCTCGATCATGCCTGCCAGTTGGCCGCGTACGGCGTCGTAGCCGGCCGTGCCCAGGACGAGCCGGTGAGGCGGCTCGTCCTGATCCATCGCGTTCAGCACGGCCCGCACCCCTCGGTAGGGGTCGCCCGGCTGCCGGCCGTCCTGCTCGATCATGGAGGCGCGCACGGACCGGACGAGCGGCAGATAGGCGTCGACCGTCTCGGACACGGGCTCGTCGGTGAAGCCGGAATACGCGCGGGTACGGAAGGCGCCGGGCTCGACGGCCAGCACCTTGATGCCGAACGGGGTCACTTCGCGCCGCAGCACCTCGGTGAGGCCCTCGACGGCGAACTTCGCGGCGCTGTAGTAGCCGAAACCGGGCACGCCCCGCAGACCGGCGACGGAGGACATGTTGATGATCCATCCGCTGCCACGGGCTCGCATGCCGGGGAGGACGGCGCGCAGAACCTCGGTGACGGAGAAGAAGTTCAGCTCGAAGGACCGTCTGGCATCGGCGTCGGCAGTGCCTTCGACGGAGCCGTACCAGCCCCGGCCGGCGTTGTTGACGAGGACGTCGATGCCGCCGAAGCGCTCCTCGGCGGCGCGGACGGCCGTACGGATCTGCTGGGCGTCGGTGACGTCCAGGGGCAGGACAAGTGTCCGCTCCCCGTGTGGACTTGCCCAGGTGTCGAGCAACTGCGGGCGGCGGGCGGTGAGTACGACGTTGTCGCCGCGCTCCAGGGCGAGATCGGCGTAGGCAGGGCCGAAACCGTCCGGGGTCCCGCCGGTGATGAACCAGGTCTTCATGCTTCCTCGTGATCTGGGGAGGGAGGCGGATCGGTGGGTTCCGTGACCGGTCGGCGGCCGTCAGGGGGCGATGACGAGCCGGCTGATCCGTCCGTGCGCGTCGAGCTCGAAGCGGTAGCGCAGATCGACCTCCCCGCCGGGGAAATCGCCTTCGAGGTGCTGGACGACGGTGTATCCGTCGGGATCGTGGCGCTCTGCCCCGACCGGAGTGGTGGTGTAGGTGTACTCGGAGGCGGCCTGCTCCAGCCAGCGCCCGATGGCGGCCGGCCCCTCGTAGGTGCGACCGTCGTCCGTAACGGTGGCCTCGGGCGCGAGAACGGCCGCGGCAGCGGCACCGTCCCGCGCGTCGTGGGCCCGCAGATAGCGTCGGACGACCTCCGGCAGGTCCGCGACATCGACAGGGTCGTGGTGATCGGTCATGTCTGCCTCGCATGTGCGCTGGATGGTGGTGGCTCGGGCGCGCCCGCCCAGGTGCGGACGCCGGCCGGTGATGTCCGGGGCGGTCCTGCTAGCCGGGGCCCGATGGACACCCTTGGTTGCTGCTAAAATAGAAGCAAGTTGCTTCGACTTTAGCAGTAACTCCGGAGGGTGCAATGCCGAGCAGGATCCGACTGGAGGATCGCGCGTGTCCGCTGTCGACCACGGCGCAGCATGTCGGCGAGTGGTGGACGCTGCTGATCCTTCACGACGCCTTCGACGGCTATACGCGCTTCGATCAGTTCCAGCAGAGCCTCGGCATTTCCACCAGCATGCTCACCGCCCGCCTGAAGACCCTGGTCGCCGATGGCCTGTTGGAACGCCGGCCCTACCGGACGAACCCGGTCCGCCATGAGTACGTCCTCACCGAGCGGGGACACTCCCTGCGACCCGTGATCGTCGCTCTGGCTGCCTGGGGCAACCGGCACCTCAACCCGTCGGACCGGTCCATGATCCTTGTCGACGCCGAGACCGGCCAGGAGGTCGAGCCCGTCGTGGTCGACGCCCGCACCGGGAAGCCCCTCGACGACAGCGATGCCTACGTGTTCACTGCCGGGCCGGCCGCCGGCGAGGGAATGCGGGCCCGCTATGACGAACTGGACCGGCAGCGGCGGTCGCGAGGCGCCGAGTCCGAGTCCGGCGCGAGGTAACCGCGCCGCCTCCCCGCCTCGACCCCGACCCGGCCCACGAACCGGGCCTCCTCACCGCCGAGTACGTCGTACGTCGAACGCTTCGGTATGCCCGCACCGTGTGTATGGCGATGCTGTCACGTCGGAAGTGGGAGCACTGAGCGTGAGGACTGTCGTGACCAGGCTTGAACAAGGCATGCGGATTGCAGCGGGGGCAGTGGCACTTTCCTTCCTCCTGTCCGCGTGCGGCACCGCGGAGAAGACCCAGCCGAGCAGGACACAGCAGGTCAGCCTGATCCCGACCAGCACTCCCTCCTCGAACGTTCCGAAAGGGGAGGCCAAAGCAGCCACTCCTACGACGGTGTCCGTACGGGTCGACGACGAACTGGACTCCGTGGTGGTCGACGGGAGCGGAAAGACCCTCTACGTCTCCGACAAGGACGAGGCGACTCCGGGCAAGTCGAACTGCGTCGCGCAGTGCGCCAAGACGATGCGGCCCGTCTCCGCCGACGCCGCCCCATCGGGCAAAGGCGTCGACCAGGACCTTCTGGGCTCGATCACCCGGGTGGACGGATCGAAGCAGCTGACCCTCGCGGGGAAGCCGCTCTACACCTACGCGAAGGACGAACCGGGCGACACCAAGGGGCAGGGGTACCAGAAGGCGTGGTACGCCGCGGCCCCGGACGGAGCCAGAGCGGGTGCCGCCAGGCCGGCTCTGGGCGTCCTCGACAGCCCGAAGCTGGGCCGGGTCCTCCAGGACAGGAACGGACGCACGCTCTACCTCTTCACCAAGGACACCCCGTGGCCGATGACCACCGCCTGCGATGCCAAGTGCCTCCAGAAGTGGACGCCGAGCGCCCCCGTCACCGCTGCCGAGGCCGAGGCCGCGGGTCTCAGCCCCGAGATCCTCTTCACGTTCACCACACCGGGCGGAACCGAGCAGGAATCGTTCAACTGCTGGCCCGCCTACACCTTCAACGGGGACAAGGAACCCGGCGACACGAACGGCCAGGGCGTGAACGGAGTGTGGTTCGCGATCAAGGCCGACATCCCCAGGAGCGACCGGGGCAAGACAGTTCCCGCGGCCGGACGGAGCCAGTACTGACGCCTGGCGCGGACAGAGGCACGGAGCGCCCAGAAGCCCCTTCCTCCGGGCCGGGAATCCGTTCCAGAGGACATCACCAGTGATGGAAATCGCCACGCCCAGAGAGGCAGGACCACGACATGACCTCGGCCGCCGGACACGGTGACGAAGACCCGCAGGACTACCCCTTCGTGGGCGCCGCCGCCCTCGAACCGCCCGCCCAGTGGGCCGGGTTGCGCGAGAAGTGCCCCGTGGCGTGGGTCCGCACACCCGGCGGTGAGGAGACCGCGCTGCTGACCCGCTACGAAGACGTCCGCAAGCTGTTCGCCGACCGCAGGTTCCGCCGGAACCTGGCCGCGGAGGACACCGCCCGGCTGGGCGATTCCGAGGACGGCGGACTGTTCTACAACCCCGATTCCGACGGAGAGGGGATATCGGACGCCGACCGCGACGACCGGTCCGAGCACACCCGCTGGCGCGCCGTCCTCACCCGCGCCCTGACCGGGCGGCGGCTCGACGAACTGCGCCCCCGTATCGCCGCGAAGGCCGACGAGCTCATCGACGCCATGACCGCACGCCCGGGACCCGCCGACCTGATCGGTGCCCTCGCGAGGCCACTGCCCCTCTGGGTGATCTGCGAGGCCCTCGCCATCCCGCACCAGGACCAGGACCAGATTCTGCGATGGTCGACGGTACTGCTCAGCCTCACCCGCCACACGCAGAGCGAGATGGACCAGGCCGGAGGCGATTTCTACGCCTACATGATCGCGCACATCGAGAGCAGGCGCGCCACCCCCGGCGACGACGTCATCAGCGAACTCACCACGATCGTCGACGCGGACGACGGACGCTTCAACGAGCCCGAACTCGCGAGCGCGGGAATAGGTCTGCTCGTCGCCGGACACGAGACCACCTCCCAGATGATCGGCAAGATGACCGCGATGCTGCTCGCCGATCGCGACCGCTGGCGCGAACTGCTGGCCGACCCCGGGCTCGTACCCACCGCGGTGGAGGAAGCACTGCGTTTCGACGCCAACCACGGCTTCGCACTGCCGCGCTACCTCTCCGCCGACATGGAGTTCGGCGGCACCACGCTCACCCGCGGCTGCACCGTCATGGCCGAGATCGCCGCGGCCAACCGCGACGGGACCGTCTTCCCGGACCCCGACCGGATGGATCTGCGGCGCACCCCGAACCCCCATCTCACCTTCGGATACGGTCCCCAGATCTGTGTGGGCCGTGACTTCGCCCGCAACGAACTGAGGACCGTTCTCACCACCCTGCTCAAAAGGCTTCCGACACTCGAACTCGCGGTACCTGCACAGCAGTTGAAGCGTCGGTCAGGGATTCTGGTAGGCGGTCTGGAAGAGCTGCCGGTCCGCTGGTGACAGCCCGGGCTACCGGCGTGAGCCGCATCAGGGCCAGTAGTAGCCCGCGTGCATTTTGCGCAGGCCGCGCAGCGCGTAGTGCTGGCGTGACTTCACGGTGCCCGGCGGGATGCCCAGGATGTGCGACACCTCGTTCACCGTGCGCCCGTAGATGTATATGAGCACGAGCGCTTCCTGGTGTTCCGGGGACAGGTCCCGCAGGAGAGAGACCACATCGCGGGAGAGCAGGAGCGACTCGGTCTGGTCGGGCACTGCCGTGTCGGGGCTGTCGTGGGTGAGGGTTTCGCGCCGGGCTTGAGCACTTCGCATCCGGTCGATGATCAGGTTCCTGGTCACCTTGAGCAGCCATCCCCTCATGGATCCCCCCTGGCTGCGAAGGCGTTCCGCGTGGCGCCAGGCCTTGATGAACGCCTCTTGGACGATGTCCTCGGCGAGATGATGGTCCGTCAGTAAATTTCGCGCGTACGCGAGGAGCGCAGCCCTGTGCTCCTCTATCAGGTCGTCCACCTCGCCTGATGTCGAAGAGGGCGCTGTTTCGGCGATGGCCGCGAGCGTCGTCATGGTGTGAAGGTCCTGCTTCTTCGCTGGGCCGGCGGTGTTTCGGTGCGAGCGAGGCCGACCGGCCTCGGAACCGTCCGGCTCTCGATCAAGGAGCGCCGAGAGTAGGCAGGGGCCAGTGCCGAAAAAGTGACGGGGAAACGGGACTTCGTGCCAGGAGACAACGGGACCGGTCCTCGGCCGGAGCCGTCCGCAGTGAGCCGCTGCGTGGCCACAGCCGTAAAAGGGGGGCGGGACCCGGTGTCCGTACGGCGGTCTTCATCGCCGTACGGACACCGCCCCGGACCGGATGGCCCCCCGGGCCTCGGTCAGAGCCTGGTGACGTCCAGGTCGCCGTCGGCGTAGCGCCTGCGCAGGACCTTCTTGTCGAACTTGCCGACGCTGGTCTTCGGCACCGCTGCGATGACCGTCCAGCGCTCCGGGAGCTGCCACTTGGCGATGCGGCCCTCGTCGGCGAGAAAGGCCCGCAGCGACTCGAAGCCGGCGGTGGCCCCCTCCTTGAGGACGACCGTGGCCAGGGGACGCTCGCCCCACTTGTCGTCCGGTACGGCGACCACGGCGGCCTCGGTGACGTCCGGGTGGGACATCAGGGCGTTCTCCAGTTCGACGGAGGAGATCCACTCGCCGCCGGACTTGATGACGTCCTTGGCGCGGTCTGTGAGGGCGAGGTAGCCGTCGGGGGAAATGGTGCCGACGTCACCGGTCTTCAGCCAGCCGTCCTCGCTGAACTTGTCGGCGGGGCGCAGGGGTTCGGCGTCGGGGCCGTTGTAGTAGGCGCCCGCGATCCAGGGGCCGCGCACCTCCAGCTCGCCCGCCGACTCGCCGTCCCAGGGCAGGCGCTCGCCGCCGGGACCGGTGAGTCGGGCCTCGACGGACGCCGGGAAACGGCCCTGGGTCAGCCGGTACCCGAACTCCCGCTCCGTGCCCACCACGTCGGCCGGCGGGCGGGCGACCGTACCCAGCGGGGACGTTTCCGTCATGTCCCAGGCATGGCAGACGCGCATGCCCAGCTTGTCGAAGGCCTCCATGAGGGCGGGCGGGCAGGCCGAGCCGCCGATGGTGACCTGGGTGAGGGACGAGACGTCGCGGGGCTTCGCGGTCAGTTCGGCGAGGAGGCCCTGCCAGATGGCCGGGACAGCCGCCGCGTGCGTCGGACGCTCGGACTCGATCATCTCGGCGAGCGGGGCGGGCTGCAGGAAACGGTCCGGCATCAGCATGTTCACGCCGGTCATAAACATGGCATGCGGTAGTCCCCAGGCGTTCACATGGAACTGGGGAACGACGATCAGCGTCGTGTCCTGGTCGGTCAGGCCCATCGACTGGGCCATGTTGACCTGCATGGAGTGCAGGTAGACCGAACGGTGGCTGTACACCACGCCCTTGGGGTCGCCGGTGGTGCCGGAGGTGTAGCACATGGCGGCGGCCTGGCGTTCGTCGATCTCCGGCCAGTCGAAGGTCCTGGGCCTGTCCGCGATCAGCTCCTCGTAGTCGTGCACGCGCGCGTGGGCGCCTTCGAGCGGGGAGCGGTCACCCGGTCCGGAGACGACGACGTGCTCGACCGTCGACAGCTCGGGCAGCAGCGGAGCGAGCAGCGGGATCAGCGAGCCGTCGACGATGATCACCCGGTCTGAGGCGTGGTTGACGATCCACGCCAACTGCTCCGCGGGCAGCCGGATGTTGAGGGTGTGCAGGACCGCGCCCATGGACGGGATCGCGAAGTACGCCTCGACGTGCTCGGCGTTGTTCCACATCAGCGTCGCGACCCGGTCGTCGCCCTGGACACCCAGCTCGTCGCGCAGGGCATTCGCCAACTGAACGGCCCGGCAGCCGACTTCGGCGAACGAGCGGCGCTGCGGCTCGCCCCCGCCCGTCCACGTGGTGATGTGAGAGGTGCCGTGCAGGCGCATTCCGTGGTTCAGGATGCGTGTCACGGTCAGTGGCACGTCCTGCATGGTGCTGAACATCGTTGTCTCTCCATGGAGTTGTCGGGCAAGGGCGGCTTGATACAGCGCCCGCGTCAGGCCGGCACGGTCAGCCGGAGGGGCAGAACAGGGACCGTCACCCATCCCTCGTCGTCCACGTGCCACTGCCAGTGGGCGCCGGTGGCGTCCCCGTAGACCAGCCCCGTCCACCCCGCGCCCCCCTGCCCGCAGAGGGCCTCCAGTTCCGCCGTCTCGCGTGGCCCCGGGGTTCCGGCCACCACGACCAGGCCGACTACGGGGTGGCGGTGCGCGGGGGAGCGGACGGCGCCCGGCGTCGCCGTGTCCGTCCTCGCAACGGGCGCCTCCACACGGGTGAGTTGGTTCAGTCCCTGCGGTACGACGGGCAGCGGTGAGCCGTCCGCCCCGGCCAGTACGGTGACGGGGGTCTCGGGCCGATTGCGGGCGACCTCGGCCAGCAGGTTCTGCACGACGTCGCGGGCCACCGAGGCGTTCCCGGTGACGCTGAGTACGCCGTCGAGGCGGCTGAGGTCGACGAAGACCGGGCAGTCGTCCTCGTCGGTGCCGACCCTGACGAGGAGCGCCTCACCCGTGTCCGCCAGTGCCGTGGCCTCGGGCCTGTTCAGCCAGCCGGCGGCGGAAGCGGGGCGCTGCCAGAGCGGGCCGTCGATGTTGGTCCAGGTGTGGTCGGGGGCCTCGGCTGTGTCGAGCCACGCCCGCGCGCCGGTGTCGTCCACCCGCAGGGCGTGGACGGGTACGGCAGGGCGCAGGGGCGTGGCCGCGAAGTCGGCGAGGGTGTCGTAGGCCCGTCGTACGGAGTCGGCGTCGGTCGCGAAGCGGAGGCCGGTGGAGCGCCGTTCCGCGAGACGGCGTCGGCGCCGGGCGGGATCGCCCAGTCGGCGCACCGCGCGGCCGAGGGCGGCGGCCCAGGCCCTGATGCCGCGCCGGCTCACGATGGCCGCGGTCACCAGGGCGAGGACGAACGCGCCGATGACCGCGATGGCGGAGGTCAGCGGGATGGCGAACACGGCGCTCTGCCCCGTGGACGAACCGCTGTCCGTCGGCGCGGCCGACCCCTGGGACCGATCCCCGGAACCTGAGTTCTGTCCTTGCGAGGTGTCGCGCGCGAGTTGCACGTCAGGGCCCGAGGCGTCTTCGGGCAGCCGCAGGATCCAGCCCGGATGCAGGGCCTCGTCGGGGCTGTCCAGGCTGTCGCCGTCCTTCTGCGCGAGGCCGCGGTTGAGAGTGAAGATGTCACCGGCCCGTGTCTCGTCTCCCAGAGTGGCTTTCGCGATCTCCCCGAGAGTGACCGCTGTGCCGCCCGTCCGGGCGGGGTCCTGGACCACGAACACCTTGACCAGGTCTCCGTCGGCGGCCAGCGCGGTGGCGGTCACACCGAGGCCGGTGAGACACGCGATCAGCAGCGCTATGAGGGCGTGATGCGGGCGGCGCGTCGCGGCCGGTCGCGCACCGCTCCCGGCCCTGGATCCGGGGCTGTTGCTCATTGGTCCACCTAGGTTCTGCGGCGTTGACATGTGCCGACTACACGGGGCAGCCCGCCGGAAAGGTTCGACGAGCCCGCGCACATTCGCTCGCCGACGGCTGAACCTTCCGGTCGGCCGGTCTCGTGTATTCAGCGGCGCCCGTCGGAAGTCCACGGATCGTGGCGCGGCGGCCCCATCCCACACGCACAAGGAGCACTGTCATGCCCAATTTCAACGTCAACTCCGATGAGACGGCCAGCACTTCACAGGCCCTCCTGAGTGACTTCTCGCAGCTCACGGACAAGCTCTCCGAGGTCAGGAACAAGATCCAGAGCCTGCTGTCCAACGGGTACAGCACGCCGGCCGCCCAGCAGAAGTTCTCGCCCTTCTTCGACGAGTTCGCCAAGGGCTTCCAGCAGGTGAACGACTCGCTCCAGGGCATCGGGAACTACGTGAAGTCGGTCGGCGACGCGTTCGACCAGACGGACAGCTCGCTCGGGAACAACCTGAACTGACCGCCTCACCACCCCGCCCCTCCAC
>NZ_JBXVPZ010000101.1:0-24800 GCF_057961495.1 Streptomyces sp. P5F9
CTCCTGGGGCTGGTCACGGGGAGAGGGAGACGGGGTGGCCCGGTGCGGGTGACTGGGCGATAAAGTTAAGGAGCCTTACTAGACTCGTCAAGAGGCTGTCCCGGATACCGGAGAATGATGCGATGCCCGCCAGTGACGCCGTGGAGCGACCGGAACAGCCCTGGAGTCGTCAGCGGCTGCGCAGCACCAACGCGCGGCTGCTGCTCGACCGGCTGCGCACCACCGGTGCCGCGTCCCGCGCCCAACTCGCCCGCGAGACAGGCCTGTCGAAGCCGACGGTCTCCAGCGCGCTCGCCGCACTGGAGGAGGCGGGCCTGGTCCACGAGGTCGGTACGCAGGCCCCCGAGCGCGGCCGGACCGCCGTGCTCTACGCCCCCGATCCGTCCGCCGGCTACGCGCTCGGGATCGACGTCGGACGCAGCTGGCTGCGGGTCGCGGTGGCCAATCTGGACGGCGAGGTGGTGGCCCGGGCGGACGTCCGCAACCGGGCCCGCAGTTCGGGCGCCATGGCCGAGCTGGTGGTCGCCACCGCCCACCAGGTCGTCGCGAACTCCGAGGTAGAACCGGCCGCGGTCGTCCACGCCGTGGTGGGCACGCCCGGTGTCTACGACGAGCAGCGGCGCCGGGTGCGGTACGCGATGCATCTCCCGGGCTGGGGCCGGGCCGGGCTGTTCGACCGGATGCGGGAGGAGCTGGGCGTCCCGCTGGAGGTGCACAACGACGCGAATCTCGCGGCGCTCGGCGAGTACACGTACGGCGTGGGCGGGGGCAGCCGGCTGTTCGCCTACATCCTGATCGGCACCGGTCTCGGCATGGGCGTGGTCAGCGAAGGGCGGCTGTTCACGGGCGCGCACGGCGGGGCCGGGGAGATCGGGTTCCTGCCGTGGCCGGGGCAGCAGAAGCCGGAGACACTGGAGGACGCGGTGTCCGGGGTGGCCGTCGTGGAGGCGGCCCGCAGGTTCGGGATGAGCGGGCAGCAGCTCACCGCGAAGGCCGTGTTCGACGCGGCCCGGCAGGGAAACGCCGCCGCGATCAAGGCGGTTGAGCTGGAGGGCGAGCGGATCGCGCACACGGTGGCGGCGGCCGCGGCCGTGCTCGATCCGGACCTGGTGGTGCTGGGCGGCGGGGTCGGACACAGCGTGGATCTGCTGCTGCGCCCGGTGCGGGAGAACCTGCGCGCGCTCACTCCGCTCCGGCCGAAAATCGCGCCCAGCGCGCTGGGCGAGGACGCGGTGCTGCTGGGTGCCGTGGCCACCGCGCTCGGCACCGCGCGTGACCTCGTGTTCGAGCGCCGCTCGGCGTCCTGAGCAACTCGCCCACGGGCAACGGTGATTGACAGGCCCCGTCACGCCCCCTACCTTCTGGTGCGGTTAGTAAAGCTTCCTAACTTGACGAGGCTGGAGACCGCCGTGTTCCACCGCCCCGCCGTTCCCCCACTCCGCAGAAGCCGTCTCGCCACGGCCGCGGTCGCCCTGGGCCTTCTGGGTTCCCTCACGACCAGCGCGTGGGCGGGGGCCCGGGAGCCGTCCCCGCCACAGCGCGCGCAGGCCCCGGTGACCGCCGTACGCTCCACCGCCGGGACCGCCACCCCGCTGTCCGGCTACGCGATCCAGTCGTCCGCCAAGGTCACCGACTCCGCCGCGGCCGTCTCCTCCCCCGGCTATCCGGCGGCCGGCTGGTACCCGGCCGGCGCGCGCTCCACCGTGCTCGCGGCCCTGATCGCCGACGGTGTCCACCCGGACCCCTTCTACTCGACCAACCAGCAGAAGATCCCGAAGGCCGACTTCCAGGTGCCGTGGTGGTACCGCAGCGACTTCACGGTCGCGGACACCGCCCAGCGCACCTACCTCGACTTCAGCGGGGTGATCTCGGCGGCCGACGTCTACGTCAACGGCAAGCGGATCGCCAAGGCCGCGGACGTCAACGGCGCTTACACACAACACGAGTTGGACCTCACCTCGCTGGTGCGTTCCGGCACGAACACGGTCGCCTTCCGCATCCGGCCCAACGACCCGAACAAGAACCTCACCATGGGCTGGATCGACTGGCTCCAGCCGCCGCCCGACGAGAACATGGGCATCGTCCGTGACGTCCTCGTCCGCCGCGGCGGCCCGGTCGCGCTGCGCGACGCACACGTGGTGACGAAGCTGGCCGTGCCGTCGCTCGCCTCAGCGGACCTGACGGTGAAGGCGCAGGCGCGCAACGACTCGAACGCGCCCGTCACCACGAAGATCAGGGGCAGCATCGGCACGACGACCTTCGAGAAGACGGTCTCCCTCGCCGCACACGAGACGAAGTCCGTCGCCTTCGGCCTCCACCTCGCCTCTCCCAGGGTCTGGTGGCCCGCGGGCATGGGCGGCCGGCCGCTCTACGGCCTCGACCTCACCGCCTCCGTGAACGGCACCCCCTCCGACACCGCGCACGAGACTTTCGGCATCCGCGACGTGCAGGCCCCGTTGAACTCCGCCGGTGACCGCCAGTACCGGATCAACGGCCGCAAGTTGCTGATCAAGGGCGGCGGTTGGTCACCGGACGAGTTCCTGCGCTGGGACAGGACGTACGTCGAGGACCGCCTGAAGTACGCCCTCGACCTGGGCCTGAACACCATCCGCCTCGAAGGCCACATCGAGCCGGACGAGTTCTTCGGCCTCGCCGATCGCTACGGCATCCTGACCCTGCCCGGCTGGGAGTGCTGCGACAAGTGGGAGGGCCAGGTCAACGGGGACGAGACCGGCGACAAGTGGACCGCCGCCGACTACCCGGTGGCCAAGGCGTCGATGGCCGCCGAGGCCGCCCGGCTGCGCGACCACCCGAGCGTGATCTCCTTCCTCATCGGCAGCGACTTCGCCCCTGACGCGAGGATCGAGAAGACCTACCTCGACGCTTTGAAGGCCGCCGACTGGAGGACCCCGGTGGTCGCCGCCGCCTCCGACAACTCCTCGCCGGTCAGCGGCAGTTCCGGCATGAAGATGACCGGACCCTACGACTGGATCCCGCCCGCCTACTGGTACGCCAAGCGCGAGGGCGGCGCCACCGGCTTCAACTCCGAGACCAGCGCGGGCCCCGACATCCCCACCCTCGACACCCTGCGCCGCATGATGACCCCGGCCGAACTGGCCACCCTCTGGAAGAACCCGAGCGCGAAGCAGTACCACCGCTCCCCGTCCTCCACCTTCAACACCCTCAAGCTCTACGACAACGCCCTCACCGGCCGCTACGGCCCACCGACGAGCCTCACCGACTACGTCCGCAAGGCGCAGCTGGCCCAGTACGAGAACGTGCGGGCCCAGTTCGAGGCGTACGAGCGCAACGCCACCGACGCCTCGAAGCCGGCGACCGGGGTCGTCTACTGGATGTTCAACAGCGGATGGACCTCGCTGCACTGGCAGTTGATGGACCGTTACCTCGACCAGGGCGGCGCCTACTTCGGCGCGAAGAAGGCGAACGAGCCGCTGCACATCCAGTACTCGTACGACAACCGCTCCGTGGTCGTGGTGAACAACAGGAACGCCTCCGCACGCCAACTTACCGCCCGCGCAACCCTGTTCAACACCGACGGCACGCGGAAGTACGACAAGAAGGTGCCCGGGGTGAAGGTCTCCGGCGGCGGCGTGCACAGCACGGCGCTCACCCTGCCCTCCCCTTCGTCGGTGAGCGGGCTGTCGACGACGTACCTGGTACGGCTGACCCTGACCGACGCGTCCGGCAAGGAGGTGAGCCGGAACGTGTACTGGCTCTCCGCCGAGCCCGACACGCTCGACTGGGCGCACACTGACTGGTACTACACGCCGACGACGAGTTACGCCGACCTCAAGGGGCTCAACTCGATGGCGCAGGCGCCGGTTTCGGCGACGGCGTCGACCAGGACTGACACGCACGGCACGTCGACCACGACGGTCACGGTGCGCAACTCCGGGAAGGGGAAGACGCCTTCACTCCTCACCGACGTCCATCTCGTGGACTCGGCGGGCACGCCCGTGCTGCCGGTGCGGTGGTCCGACAACGAAGTGAGCCTGTGGCCCGGGGAGTCGACGACGCTGACGGCGACCTACCGCACGGCGGATCTGCGCGGGTCCACTCCACGGGTGCGGGTCTCCGGCTGGAACACACCGGAGCGGACGGTCCCGGCACGATGAAGTCGTGAACCCGTGGGGCCCGGCCGCCGCCGGGCCCCACCGGTCGTCTTCAGCTGACGTTGAGCGCGGTGTCGTCGATGACGAAGGACGTCTGGAGGGTGGACCCTTCGACCCCGCTGAACTTGATGGTGGCGGTGGTGCCGGCCAGGGAGGAGACGTCGAAGGACTTCAGGACGTATCCGGAGGCCGCATTGAGGTTGGAGTAGGTGGCCAGGGTGGTGGATCCGGCGGTGACCGTCAGCTTGTCGTAGGCGGTACTGGTGGTGGTCTCCGCGGTGTCCACGTGCAGATAGAAGCTGAGGGTGGCGGAGCAGCCGGACGGGATGGTCACCGACTGGGACAACGTGTCGGTGTGGGCCGATCCGTAGCCGTCGAGCCAGGCCTTGTAGGAGCCGGTACGGGCCGCCTCGCTGGAGGAGGTGGTGATGACGCCGCTGCTGGCGGTCCAGGTGGTGCTGCCGGACTCGAAACCAGGGTTGCCGAGCAGTTGGGCGGCGGTGCAGGTGCCGCCGCCTCCCCCGCCGCCCCCGCTGCTGCCGTCGCCGGCCAGCCACGCGGTGGCGTTCAGGGCGAGGGCCGCGTTGGTGGCGCCGGTGTCGTTCCAGCCGTCGTAGAGCGTGTTGCCGGACTGGCCGGTGCCGTCGTCGATGGGTGAACTGTCGCCCCAGAACGCGACGCGGCCGCTGCCGAAGGTGCTGGTCGCGAAGAACGCTCCGGTGTTGCCGGAGTAACCGCTGCGGTACACAAGGCCCTTGACGTTCGCGTTGTCGGCGGGCTTGAGGGTGGCCGTCGTGCCGTCGGCGATCAGGCTCTTGGTGACCGTGCCGAAGGCGCCGTTCAGGACCTCGTTGGTGCTGTCGCTGATCGCGGCGGGGTAGCCGGAGCTGATGTCGAGGGTGTCGATGGAGAAGCCGAACGGGTCGGTCGAGTCGACGCTGTTGTTCGTCATCAGGTCGTTGAGGATCTCGACCGCGTCCTCGCCGTCGCTGTTGCGGTCGGCGCCGGTGTGGTCCGAGATCATGAACAGGCCGCCGCCGTTCTGGACGAACGTCATGATCGCGGTCTTCTCGGCCGTCGTGAACAGCGTGTTGGGCTCGGGCAGGACCAGCGTGTCGAAGTTCGACAGGTCGGTCGTCGAAGAACCGCCGTACGTCAGCGCGCTGGTGGCGGTCTTCAGGCTGTAGTCGCCGGTCTTCTGCAGGGCGACACCCCAGGACGAGAGCGCCCCGGTCCAGTCGGTCTCGGAGGACGGGGAGGAGTCCTGGGACAGCGGGTCGGGCTTGCTGGTGGAGATGATCCAGTCCGCGTTGCCGGCCTCCTCGGCGTGGCCGTCGTCGAACAGGACGCGGTTCGTGGTGGCCGCGTGCGCGGGCGTGGCCGTGGTGGTGACCTGGAGGGCCGCCCCCGTGACGAAAAGTCCCAGGCCGGCGAGGGCGGTGGTGAGTCTGCGGCGGGATCTTCTGGATCCAAGCATCCGGCGAACCTCCGTGAGGGGATGGGGAAGGGTGCGGTGCGGGCGCCTGATCTGCGCGCGTAGAACGGTAGTTGGGGAGTTCTACACGCGTTGAACGATTGAAAGGTACATGGCATGAAGGGGTGGTGAACAGAAAGTCCCGGCAATAACAGGCGACAGAACTCCGGCGGACTGCCTTGGCGTCCAGCGGGCACATGAAGAGAGCAGGACTATCGACAAAGAGGGGCGGAGATGGAGATCTCGGGCATCATCAGTGCCATCATCATCGGCATCATCATTGGCGTGCTGGGACGGCTCGTCGTCCCTGGGCGCCAGCACATAGGCGTTCTGCTGACGATCGTCATCGGCATCGTAGCCGCGCTGGTCGGCGCGGCGATCGCATCGGGCCTGGGGGTCGCCGACACGAAGGGCATCGACTGGATCGAGTGGCTCATCCAGATCGGCCTGGCAGCGGTCGGTATCGCCGCGCTGGACCGGTCGAGGGTGCGCCGCTGAGGGGTGGTCGGGAAGTGCCGCGGGTGAGACCGGGCGGAGGCTCACAGTTGTGGGCCGGCTTCCGTGCGCCTGTTCCTCCGTTCGTCGAGGAGGGGCAGGCGCATTGTGCTCAACGCGCCGCGTGCAGTGCCGCCAGGCCCTCGCTGCTCGACGGGTACACCGGCGTCCAGCCCAGTTCCCGTTCGGCCTTCGCGCTGGACACGCGCAGGTCGCCGGTCATCACCGTGTGGGCGTACGCCATCGGCCGAACCGTCCACAGCGGTACGGCCACCGGCTTCGGCAGGCCGAACTCCCGTGCCACGCACAGGACATGGGCGCGGAAGCCCAGCGGTGTGCGGTCGGTGATGTTGTACGCCTGACCCGGTCGGCCGCGTTCGACGGCGACGGCCACCGCGCGGGCCGCGTCGGTGAGTTCGACCCAGGGCAGGACCCGGCCGCGGTCGTCCGGGACAGGCAGTCGGCGTCTGCGCAGCATGGGGAACAGGGCGTCGGTGCCGCCGGGGCCGTAGAGGAGGCCGAAGCGGAGTGCGATGCCCTCCAAGTCCTTCGCCCCGAAGGTGAGTTGCTCCTTGGTGCGCATGCCCTCGATGTGCTTCTCCAGCTCCGGTGCGGTGCCGTGCGGGCCGAAGGGATCGTCCTCGGTGAGGGGGCGGGTGCCGAAGTCCCCGTAGCCGTAGCCGAAGACCATCGACTCGCTGATGAAACGGCGGGCGCCGGTGGCCTGCGCGGCCTCGACGAGGTGGGCGGTGCCGTGGGTGCGCAGGGCGTCGGTGGCGTGCATGTCGCGGTGGCGCAGGGGTGGCTTGCGCAGCGCGGTCGCTGCGTGGATCACCGTGTCGAAGTGGTGCCCGTCGACCGCGCGGAGCAACCCGTCGCGGTCCATGAGGTCGGCGCGGATGCCGTTGCCGGGTCCTCGGCCGAGGCCGGTCATCTTGTGGCCCGCGTCGGTCAGGGCCTTGGTGATGTGGCCGCCGAGGACGCCGGTGGCACCGGCGAGGAGGATGTTCCGGCCGCCCTGATTGCTCTCGTTCGTCGTCATGACGATGCGACGGATCGGGTCGGCGCGGATGTGACATCAGCTGCTTGAGCTGCGGGTCTACGGTTCGTAGACGTACGGCGTGGTCGTGGTCAGCGGGGAGAAACCGAGGCGTTCGAGGATGGGGCGGCTCTGGTCGGAGGCGTCGACCTGGAGGTAGCGGTAGCCGCGGTCGGCGGCGATGCGGGCGCGGTGGGCGATCAGGGCGCGGTAGATGCCGCGGCCCCGCCAGGCTTCCACCGTGCCGCCGCCCCAGAGGCCGGCGAACCGGGTGCCGGGGACGAGTTCCATGCGGGCGGCGCTCACCGGTTCGTCGCCGGCGAGGGCGACGACGGCGACAACTGTGTCGGGGTCGGCGGCGAGTTGGGCGAGCAGGCGGGCACGCAGCCGGGCGCTGTCCGTGCCGAAGGCCTTCTCGTGGACGTCGGCCACGAGGTCGACGCCGGCCCGGTCGGTGGCGGGCAACAGGCGGATGCCGTCCGGCAGTTGGGCGTCGAGGGTGAGGGCGGCGGCCTCGCCGATCATCAGGGTCTCCTGCGGTTCGGGCGTGAACCCGGCCGCCGACAGCCGCTGTCCGAGATCGGTCGGCAGGTCGTGGCCATACAGCTTCCACTCGAAGTCGCGGCCGAGCGCGGTGAAATACGCGATCTGCTCGGCGATCGTCGCGTCGGCGTCCGTCGCGTCGAGGTCCGACCACAGGACGCCGTTCCAGCCGTGCGCGTCGGCGACCTGGCGCACCACTCCCCCGACGCGCTCCACGCGGGACCCGGGGCCGTCAGGTCGGGCGCCTTCGCGCAGGTCACGGTCGTGCAGGGCGAGTACCGAAGTGTGATCCATACGCTCACTTCAACATCCGCGGGCGCACCCGGCAACGGGATTACGCGCCCCCCGCCGGCACGTCCGCCCGTACCGCCGCCAGATAGGCGCTCAGCCGGTCACGGTTGCGGGCCAGGCAGTCGATGCGGGCCTGGATCCGGTCGACGTGGTCGCTGAGCAGGGCGGCCGTTTCCGGGGTCAGGCAGTCGGCGGGGACGTGGATCTCGTCCGGGCCGGAGAGATACGGCAGGATCGCGCGGATCATCTCGGTGGTGAGCCCCGAGTCCAGCAGGCCGCGGATCTGCTGGACGTCCCGGACCGCGGGCTCGCCGTAGGAGCGGTAGCCGTTCTCGGTGCGGTCGGGGTGCAGCAGGTCCTGTTCCTCGTAGTAGCGCAGGAGGCGGGTGGGGACGCCGGTGCGGCGGGAGAGCTCGCCGATCTTCATGCCTGCCTCCGGGGAGGGTGTGCTCGCGGGGACTCACTCGCGAGGTTCGCTTGCCTTCACACTGATGTGAGGGTTCGACCATGGTCCCATGACCACCGCATCCCCGGCCAAGGGCACCGCCCTGCCCTGGTCCGGGCTCCTCGCCCTGTCCACGGCCGCCTTCACCGCCGTGCTGACGGAACTCCTCCCCGCCGGTCTGCTGCCCCGGATGGCACCGGCCCTCGGCGTCTCCGAGGCACGGGTCGGCTTTCTGGTCACCGGCTACGCGGTCGCCTCCTTCCTGGCCGCGATCCCGGTCACCGCGGCCCTGCGCGGACTGCCGCGCCGCCCGGTCCTGGCCGGTACGCTGCTGGGCTTCGCCTGCGCCAACGCCGTGGTCGCGCTGTCGTCGTCGTACACCGTGACCTTCGGCGCCCGCCTCCTCGCCGGAGTCATGGGCGGCACGATGTGGGCGATGCTCGCCGGGTACGCGGCCCGGATGGTGCCGGTCGCGCGGCGCGGCCGGGCCATCGCGATCGTGCTGGCCGGAATCACCCTCGCCCTCTCACTGGGCGTACCCGCCGGCACCGCGCTGGCCGGTGCGGTCGGCTGGCGCACGGCGTTCGGGATGCTGGCCGGGCTCGCGGTCCTGGTGGTGGTCTGGATACGGCTGCGGGTGCCCAGCTTTCCCGGTGAACTCCCGGGCGCCCGCGTGCCGTTGAGGGGGGTCGCCGTCCTCCCTGGGATTCCGGCCGTCCTGTCGGTCACGCTGTTCCTGCTGCTGGGGCATCAGGTGATGTACACGTACGTCGCCCCGTTCGCGGCGCACTCCGGCTACGGCCGTACGGACGTCGTCCTGCTGGTGTTCGGGGTCGCCACGGTCGTCGGTATCTGGGCCACCGGGGTACTCGTGGACCGGTGGGCTCGGGCCACACTGGTGGGCGCGATGACACTGTTCGTGGCCGTCATGTGTGTGCTCGGCCTATGTGGCGACTCATCTGTCGTCCTGCTCGGTTCTGCCGCCGTGTGGGGAGTCGCCTTCGGCGGGGCGCCGACCCTGATCCAGACCGCGCTCGTCAACGCCTCCGGCCCCGAACACGCCGATGTGGCAACGTCGTTGCAGACCACGGTGTACAACGCGGGGATTGCCGGAGGTTCCTTCACGGGTGGGCTCGCGCTGTCGGGGCTGGGCGCGGGGGCCTTGCCCTGGACGGCGTTGCCCTTGGTCGCGGGCGCGCTCGTCGTGGTCGTGCTGGGGCGCCGGTACGCGTTTCCAGGTACCCCCGTTGAGGCCGAGAAGCGCGTCAACTCCCCCTGCGCGTAAGCGCTCCGTAGGGGCGCGGGGAACTGCGCGACCAGCCCCCACCGCCCCGCAGACAACCAACAACGGACCGCGCCCGACCTGTCCCTTACGCCTCCCCGAAGTAATGCCCCGTCTCAAGATCGGCGATCAACCCGACCTCAACCGGCTCCCAACCCGTCTGCTTCCGCGTCAACGTGCTGGACGCCGGGCAGTCCAGCGAAGCGACAAGGCCGAGGAAGCCGAAGTGGTCGACCGCCTGCTCGGGCGGCACGCTTCCGGTCGGGACGTCGAGGCGGCGGGCGATGACCTCGGCGAGCTCGCGGAGCGGCAACGCCTCGTCGCCGACCGCGTGGTACTGCGCGCCCGCCGGGGCCGACTCCAGGGCCCAGCGGTACAGCCGGGCCGCGTCGAACCGGTGCACGGCGGGCCAGCGGGCGGCGCCCTCGCCGACGTACGCCGACAGGCCCTTCTCCCGTGCTGTGGCGATGAGTTGGGGGACGAATCCCTGGTCGCCGACGCCGTGCACGGACCGGGGCAGCCGGATGACCGACGACCGTACCCCGCGCTCCGCCAGCGCGACCGCCGCGATCTCGGACGGCTGCCGGACCGCCGCGAAAGACCCGGGTTCGACGTGGTCCTCCTCCGTCGCCGCCCTCCCGTCGGCGAGCCCGGGTGTGCCCGAGGTGACCACGAACGGCTTGTCCGTGCCCGCGAGTTGCTCACCGATCGTCTCGATGGCGCGCAGGTCGGTGGCGCAGTTGGCGGCGAAGTCCGTGAAGTCGTGGATGAAGGCCAGATGGCAGACGCCGTCCGCCGCCGCGGCGCCGGCGCTCAGGCTGTCGAGGTCGTCGAGCGAGCCCCGGTGCACGCCGGCGCCCACGGCCGTCAACGCCTCGGCCGACGCGTCCGAGCGGGCCAGTCCGGTGACCGTGTGCCCGGCGTCGAGCAGTTCACGGACCACGGCGGAGCCGATGAACCCGGTGGCGCCGGTGACGAAAACACGCATGGTGCGTTCCTTCGATGAGGTGGGGTGAGCTTGCACTGAGCTGCGGTGTATCGCGCTGTGCTGTGCTTCCATCGTGGGCCGGGCACGGGTTCCGGGTCCAAAGCCTGTTTCGCATGTCGCAATACGGATCAGGCATCACACCAGCTCAAAGGCAATTTTCCCCAAATTTCCCTGGTCCCTCGCCGTACACTTCAGGCATGACGGACCTGCCCCCTGCGCCCGATCTCGAACTGCGTCTCGTGCGGTACTTCATCGCGGTCGCCGAGCAGCGTCACTTCGGCCGTGCCGCCGAGGCGCTGCACATCACCCAGCCGTCGCTGAGCCGTCAAGTCCGGCGGCTGGAAGAGCAGTTGGGGGCCAGGCTGCTGGACCGCACCCCGCAGGGCACCCGGCTCACAGAGGCCGGGGAGGTGTTTCTGCCGCGCGCCAAGGCGCTGTTGCGCTCCACCGCCCAGGCGGCCGCCGAGACCCGCGCCGCCGCGGAGCCCAGCCGCCTCACCGTCGGGTACATGGCGAACCTGTTCGTCACGCCGGCGGTGCGCGAGGTGCGGCGCCGGCATCCGGACGCCGATGTGCACGTCGTACATCTGGCCTACGACGAGACACGCGCCGCCCTGCTCGAACGGCGGGTGGACGCGGTGGTGGCCCGACTGCCGTTCCCCACCGACCAGTTGGACGTCACGGTCCTCTACGACGAGCCCCGCTTCCTGCTCGTTCCGCTCGACCACCGCCTGGCCGGCAAAGAGTCCGTCACCCTGGACGACATCGCCGACGAACCCCTTCCCCAGATGCCCGGCGCGGACCCGGCCTGGACCGCCTTTTGGCGCATCGACCCGCGGCCCGACGGCCGACCGGCACCCGGGGGTCCGGTCATCCGGGCCCTGGAGGACAAGTTCGAGTTCGTCGCCGACGGGCAGGCCGTGGCCATCGTGGCCGGCCTCCGCCCCGGCCAGACGATCCGCCCCGACATCACGCCGATCCCTCTCCACGGCGTCGAACCGAGTCACGTCGCCCTCGCGACCCGGGCCGGCGAGCACAACCGTCTCTTGGCCGCGTTCCGCAAGGCGGCCCACGCACTTCTCAGGGCTCCGGCGGACCAGTTCGAGTAACTTCCCTACGGTTGCCGGGAGTTGCCGTACCAGGGCCTCCTCCGCGACGACCTCCGCCGACCAGGTCGTGCCGGACGGCGGAGGCCCCACCGGTCGCGTACCCGGTGGGGCCTTCCGTCCTGGCGCGGTGCCGGGGTCAGCGTCCCGCCCTGGGGCGGTAGCGCCGGTACAGGGCGGCGCCGCCCAGGAGGAGGGCCGCGCTCGTGACGGCGGCCGGGACGGTGGTGTCCGCGCCTGTGTGGGCGAGCGACGCCTCGGCTGCGGGTGGGGCGGGGTGACCCTCCACCTCCGTCACCGGTCGTGGCCCCGGGTGCGGCTTCGACGGCGTGGGCGGCGCCGGGGTCGGCGGCGCGGGGTGGTGGGGGTGGTCGCCCGAGGTGTTCTCGGAGTGGTTGCCCACGGTCGGGTTGGCGACGCCGACCACGCTCACGGAATTGCCGCTGAGGTTCACGGGGAGGTGGATCGGGAGCTGTACTCCGTTGCCGGAGAGCACACCCGGCGAATCCTTTTCGCCGCCCTGTGCGACGGCCCCGCCGTGTGGTCCGCCGGTGTTCTTCCCGCCGCTCCGCTTGCCACCGCCCGCTGTCGCGCCGCCTTCGTCGGCGCACGTGTTCCCCGCGGCGGGGTTGAGGAGCCCCACCACGTTCACGGTGTTCCCGCACACGTTCACCGGCACGTGCACCGGGAGCTGAATGGTGTTGCCGGAGATCACCCCGGGCGAACCGGCCGCGGCGCCGTCCGCACCGGAATCGGCGAACGCCGGCATCGCCGCGGCCAGCGCACCGGATGCGGCGGCGACGGCGATCACACCGTTTCGGGTAACCCGTTTCATAGGGTCCCTGCCTTCCAGAGATGTAGCGGGCACTCACCCGCACCGGATAAAACGCGGGCGCACCATCCGAGTTATGGCTTATCGGCCTTTCACTCCATCGAGCGTCACGGTTATCGAACTACTCATAACGACTCTTCATCGGTCGGATACCACATCGAATGGAAACTGCTTATAGGAAAACCGCTTAGGCCTATTGAAGGGGCGCAGAATACGGCATCGATCACCGGTCCGCCCGCCGGGAGGCGGGGCCCGCGAGGCCCGCTTATCGTGATCGCAGGCGCTGGTCACGGCGCGTTCTTGGAGGCTTTGATGCTGGCCAAGCTGTCATCGCGGCCCGCGTTCCGGCGGTGCGCGTTCACCGGGGTCCTCACGCTGGCGCTGCTCGGCGCGGGGCTGCCCGCGCTCGGCGCGGCCGAGGACCGGCCGCAGGCCGACCTGTCCCGCTTCTACCGGCAGAAGGTGAAGTGGGCCGCGTGCAAGACCCCGGACGCGCCCAAGGACTTGCAGTGCGGGAAGGTCACCGTCCCGCTCGACTACGCGAAGCCCGGCGGTGGGACGCTCGATCTCGCGCTGGCCCGTTACCGGGCGACCGGGAAGTCGAGGGGGTCGGTGCTGCTGAACTTCGGGGGTCCGGGTGGCGCGGGTGTCAGTGAACTCGCCTCGGACGGCAAGGAGTTCATGGATCTGACGAACGGCTACGACGTCGTCACCTTCGATCCACGCGGCGTCGGCCAGTCCTCGCCGGTGAGTTGTGGCGAGGGCTCCGACCAGGGCTCGGCCGCGATCAACCAAGACACTGCGGAGAGCAGCGATCCGAAGGTCGTCCTCAAGCAGTTGCGCAAGGCGGCCGCCGTCTGCGCCAAGTACTCCGGCCCGGTACTGCCCCACATCGGCACCGTCAACGCCTCCCGGGACCTGGACGTGATGCGCCAGGCCCTCGGCGACAAGAAGCTCAACTACCTCGGTTTCTCCTACGGAACGCGGCTCGGCGCGGTGTACGCGGCCCAATTCCCCAAGAAGGTCGGCCGGTTGGTGCTCGACGGCGTCGACACCCTCACCGAACCACTCTCGGAACAGGGCATCGCGGGCGCCGAGGGACAGCAGACGGCGCTGGAGGACTTCCTCAACTGGTGTGTGCAGGACATCGCCTGCCCCTTCGGGACGGACGCACGCGAGGCGCCGGACCGGGCCGTACACCTCGTCCGCTCGCTCGACCAGGACCCGGTGCAGACGGACTTCGGCGACCAGTTCTCCGGTCAGGACCTGGTGGGCGCCATCAGCCAGGCGCTGTACACCAAGCAGATGTGGCCGACGCTGGAGCGGGCCATCGCCTCACTGGTGGAGGACGGCGACACGCGCGCCATCATGGCGTTCTCGTCGGGCGGCACCGGCCTGCCCCACCTCGGCGGGGGCGGCGGGATCGTCGACGCCCAGGACGTCCCGCTCGACAACCTCCCGGCCGCGCTGATGGCCATCAACTGCGCCGACGACCCCGACCGCCCCACCGCCGAGCAGATCACCAGGAACCTGGCCGGCCTGCGCGCCCAGTACGAGCAGGCGTCGCCGGTCTTCGGCCGCTACCGGCTCACCGAGGTGCTGATGTGCTACGGCCGCCCCAAGGGCACCGACTACATCCGCGACGACGTCAAGAACGTGCACACGGCGAAGATGCTGCTCGTCGGCACCCGGGGCGACCCGGCGACGCCGTACCGCTGGACCGTGGAGACGGCTCAGCGGCTCGGTTCCTCGGCCGTGGTGCTCGACAACAAGGGTGAGGGCCACACCGGTTACGCGTCGTCCAAGTGCGTCCACACCAAGGTCAACGACTTCCTGCTCTACGGTTCACTGCCGGCCAGCGGGAGTTCGTGCCAGCCGGACAGCACCGTGGTCCCCTGAGGGACGGTTCAGCCGAGGGCGATCTCCGGCTTGTAGAGGTCCGTCCAGAGCGCCAGGTCGAGGGCGCGTTCCAGGCCGCGGCGGCCCGCCTGGGTGCTGATGGGGGCGTCCCGGTGGGCGGCCTGCCGGAGCCTCTCGCGGTCGACGAGGTCGAAGACCGGGTGGGAGGGCCGGGCGAGGAGGTCCTTGGCGTGGTCCTGGAGGGCGACCGCGTACTTGGGGTCCTGTGTCGACGGGTACGGGCTCTTGACGCGGTCGTAGACGGACTTCGGGAGGACGTCCGCGGTGGCCTCCCTGAGCAGGGTCTTCTCCCGGCCGTCGTAGGACTTGAGGGACCAGGGTGTGTTGAAGACGTACTCGACGAGCCGGTGGTCGCAGAACGGGACGCGGACCTCCAGGCCGACGGCCATGCTCGCGCGGTCCTTGCGGTCGAGCAGGATGCGGACGAAGCGGGAGAGGTGGAGGTGGCAGATACGCCGCATGCGGTACTCGAAGTCGATTTCCCCGTCGAGGCGTTGGATGCCGGCGACGGCGGTGCGGTAGCCGTCCGCGATGTACGACTCGGTGTCCAGGGCCTTGGTCAGGTCGGGGCGCAGTACGTCGGCGTCGTCCCCGAAGTGCCGGCCGAACCTCACCAGCCAGGGGAAGGTGTCGGCGCGCCGGGCCTCCTCGTCGAAGAACTGCAGGTATCCGCCGAAGACCTCGTCGGCGGACTCGCCGGACAGGGCGACGGTGGACTGGTCGCGGACGGCGCGGAACAGCAGGTAGAGCGAGGAGTCCATGTCGCCGAAGCCCAGGGGGAGATCGCGGGCCCGGAGCATTTTCGCGCGGACGTCGAGGTCGGCGAGGGAGTGTGCGTCGAGCACGATGTCCTGGTGGTCGGTGCCCGAGGCGCGGGCCACGTCGTGGACGTAGGGCGTGTCGGGGGTGCCGCGCAGTTCGTCGGCGACGAAGTTCTCGTTCTGGCCGACGAAGTCGACGGCGAAACTGCGCACCTTCTCGCCGTGCTCGGCGAGTTGGCGGGCGGCGATCGCGGTCATCGCGGAGGAGTCGAGGCCGCCGGAGAGCAGGGTGCAGCGGGGTACGTCGGCGACGAGCTGGCGGCGCACGATGTCGTCGAGGAGCGTACGGACGTGGGCGACGGTGGTGTCGCGGTCGTCGGTGTGCGGGCGGGTCTCCAACTGCCAGTAGACGCGCCGCCGTAGACCCGAGCGGTCGACGGTGACGACGGTGCCGGGCTCGACCTCGTGCATGCCGTCCCAGATGGCGTGTCCGGGTGTCTTGATCATGGTGAAGAGTTCGCGCAGGCCGTCCAGGGTGACCCGCGCCCGGGCCAGCGGGTTGGCGAGGATCGCCTTCGGTTCGGAGCCGAACAGGACGCCGTCGGAGGTCGGGTGGTAGTAGAACGGCTTGATTCCCATGCGGTCGCGGATCATGACGAGCCGGTCGCGGCGGCCGTCCCAGATCGCGAAGGCGTACATGCCGTTGAGGCGCTCGGCGAGCCCGTCACCCCATTCGAGATAGCCGCGCAGCACGACCTCGGTGTCGGAGTCGGTGGTGAACCGGTGTCCCCGGTCGGCGAGTTGGCGGCGGAGTTCGGTGAAGTTGTAGGTCTCCCCCGAGTAGACGAGCGCGACCGTGCCGTCCGCCGTGTCGACGGTCATCGGCTGCCGGCCGCCGGGCAGGTCGATGATCGCGAGCCGGCGGTGTCCGAGGGCCACGGGACCCTGGACCCAGGTGCCGCGGTCGTCCGGGCCGCGGCAGGCCATCGTCTCCGTCATTGCATCCAATGTCGCGGCCTCGGTGCGCAGTTCACGGTCGAAGGAGACCCAGCCGGTGATGCCGCACATGCGTTACCTCCTGCGTTCGGTCCGCCGGAAAGAGGTCACTCACCTGCGCTTTCCCGCATGCCCGACCCGAGCCCGCCGAACCAGATGTATTCAGCACCTATATGACGAGCGTGTGTCACGCCCGCCGGGCCGGTCAACATGCCCGTAACCTGAACGGCCTTGCCGACCCCGGGTTTTCGGCCGCGTTTTGCGCTCCCGAGATCCGCGGATCGGGTCTCCACCGGGTGGTTCTCGTCAGGAATCGGCCACGGGCAAAGAGTTGCTCAACAACCGCGAAGCGCGCGGAAGTTCAGAACTCCACCGGGTCCCGCACGATCGGGCAGGTCATGCAGTGCCCGCCACCCCGGCCGCGCCCCAGTTCGGCGCCGACGATCGTGACGACCTCGACGCCGGCCTTGCGCAGCAGGGTGTTGGTCTGGGTGTTGCGGTCGTAGGTGAAGACCACGCCCGGTTCCAGCGCGACCGCGTTGTTGCCGCTGTCCCACTGCTGGCGTTCGGAGGCGTAGACGTCGCCGCCCGTCTCCACGACGCGCAGTTCGGGCAGGCCGAGTGCCTTGGCGACGACGTCGGTGAACGGGGTCGGGCCCTCGTCGACGATGTCGATGCCGGGGCCCTTGTCGCCGGGGCGCAGGGAGAAGGTGTGGACGGCGTCCATGATGGCCGGGTACAGGGTCACCAGATCGCGGTCGGCGAAGGTGAAGACGGTGTCGAGGTGCATCGCGGAGCGCAGCTTCGGCATACCGGCGACGACGACGTGCTCGGCGGCGCCCAGGTCGAAGAGTGCCTTGGCGACCTGGGTGATGGCCTGGCGCGAGGTGCGCTCGCTCATGCCCATGAGGACCACGCCGTTGCCGACGGGCATGATGTCGCCGCCCTCGAACGTGGCCTGCCCCCAGTCGAGTTCGGGGTCGCCCCACCAGACGACGGAGCCCGCGAAGTCCGGGTGGAAGGTGTAGATCGCCTTCATCAGGAGGGTCTCGTCGTGCCGGGCGGGCCAGTAGAGCGGGTTGAGGGTGAGGCCGCCGTAGAGCCAGCAGGTCGTGTCGCGGGTGTAGAGGGTGTTGGGCAGGGGCGGCATCAGGTATTCGCGGACGCCGGTCGACTCGCGGACGAGGGCCGTGTAGGGGGCGCGGTAGCCGTCCGGGAGGTCTGTGGTGGCCAGGCCGCCGATCAAGTACTTGGCCAGTTCGGCCGGTTCGAGGGATTCCAGGTAGGCGCGGGTCGCGTCGATGAGTCCGAGGCCGACCTCGTTCGCGACGATCTTCCGGTCCAGGAGCCAGTCCTTGGCCGCGGGGATCGTCATGGTCTGGGCGAGCAGCTCGTGCAACTCGACCACGTCGACGCCGCGTTCGCGGAGCTTGTTGACGAAGTCGGCGTGGTCGCGCTGGGCGTTCTCGACCCACATCACGTCGTCGAAGAGCAGGTCGTCGGAGTTGGTCGGGGTGAGCCTGCGGTGGGCCAGGCCCGGCGCGCAGACCAGCACCTTGCGCAGCCTGCCGACCTCGGAGTGGACGCCGTACTCATGCCGGTCCACGGTGTCTTGACTGGTCACGGTGCACGCACCTTTCCGGAGGTCGGAGGCGAGGTCAGAGGCTGATCCAGCCCAGCGCCAGGGCGATGATCCCGACGACGGCACCCGCGACCGAGACGGCGAGGATCACCAGTTCCCGGGCCGAGAAGGGCGAACGTCCCTGTTCCCTGCGGGCCTTGACGAACAGGAAGGTGGCGGGCGCGTAGATGATGAGCGAGACGAGGAGGTACTTGAGGCCGGCCGCGTAGATGAGGAACGCGGTGTAGACCGTGGCGAGCACGGCGACCGCCAACTCGCCGCGCCCTGTGCGTGTGTGCTTGAGCGCGATCCGTACGGCGAAGCCCGCCGCGAGCAGGAACGGGATCAGCGTCAGCGAACTGGTCAGGTCCAACGCGAAGTTGAAGGCGTCGTCGGAGAAGTAGGTGACGACCAGGACGAGTTGACTGAGCAGGGTGGTCATCACCAGCGCGGGCACGGGCACGTCGGCCGCCGTGGACTTCTTCAGGAAGCGCGGCATGTCGTCGTCCTTGGCGGCCACGAACAGCACTTCGGCGGCCATCAGCGTCCAGGCGAGATAGGCGCCCAGTACGGAGACGATCAGCCCGACGCTGACGAAGACCTTCCCCCAGGTGCCCACCGCGTGTTCCAGCACGCCCGCCATGGAGGGCTGCCGCAGTTCGGCGATCTCGCCCATCGGCATCAGGCCGTACGACACGATCGTCACCGACGCGAAGACGGCGAAGACGCTGAGGAAGCCGAGGACGGTCGCGCGTCCGACGTCCTCGCGGCGCTTCGCGTGCCGGGAGTAGACGCTGGCGCCCTCGACGCCCAGGAACACGAAGACGGTGGCCAGCATGGTGCCCTTGACCTGCTGGAACAAGGAGCCCGCGTAGTCCGCGCCGCCGAAGTTCTCCGCGAAGACATGGGGTTTGAGGTAGAAGAGCGCCAGGATGACGAAGACGAGGATCGGCACGACCTTGGCGACCGTGACGATCCGGTTGATGGCCGCCGCCTCCTTCACCCCGCGGCTGATCAGCAGGAAGAAGAGCCACAGTCCGGCCGAGGACAGGACCACCGCGAGGACGGTGTCGCCTTCACCGAGCGAGGGCGCGATCGTGCCGATCGTCGACATGATCAGCACCCAGTAGGTCACGTTGCCGACGCAGGCGCTGGCCCAGTAGCCGAACGCGGAGAAGAAGCCGAGGTACTCGCCGAACCCGGCCTTGGCGTAGGCGTAGACACCGGCGTCGAGGTCGGGCCTGCGGACGGCGAGGGTCTGGAAGACGAAGGCGAGCATCAGCATGCCCGTGCCGGCGACGGCCCAGGCGATCAGGGCGCCGGCCACGCCCGTCTCCTGCGCGAACCTGCGCGGGAGCGAGAACACCCCGGCCCCGACCATGGAGCCGACCACCATGGTGGTCAGCGTCGGCAGGGTCAGCTTGGCGGCCGTGGTCCGGGGTTCGGTGGTGGCGGCTTGCGTCACCCGAGGGACGTTAGCAACCAATTGCCCCGTTTGCCTGGCGGGCTTCCCCCATATGCCCCGTCCGCCGATCGGCCCTATCGTGCTGTTATGGAGCACGCACTGAGTCCCGCCACTCTCACCGAACTGCGGCGCCCGCGCCCCTACCCCGCGGTCTCCGTGCTCACCCCGACGCATCGTCGCGAGCCGGACAACGCCCAGGACCCGGTCCGGCTGCGCAATGTGCTGGCCGAGGCCAAGAAGCAGCTGGAGGCCGATCCCGCGGTTCCCCGGGAGCGGCGCATCGACGTGTCCCGGCAGCTCGACCAGGCCCTCGCCGAGGTCGATCTGGCGCACGCCGAGGACGGTCTGGTGATCTTCGCCGCGCCGGGCGAGCACCAGGTGTGGTCCCTCGCCAGGTCCGTGCCGGAACGTGTGGTGCTCTCCGACACGTTCCTCACCCGGAATCTCGTCTCCGCTCAGGCCTCCGAGCGCCCGTTCTGGGTGCTGTCGCTCGCCGCGGACCGGGTCACGCTGTGGAACGGCGGTGTCGACCGGCTCACCGAGACCCGCACCGGCGGCTTCCCGCTGACCCGCGACCACCGGGACAACTTCGACGCCGAGCGCCAGGAGCGGATCGGGGACATCCCGAGCACCTTCCGCGACGAGGACACCCGCCACTTCCTGCGCGAGGCGGACACCGCGATGGGGCGGATCCTGCGCGAGCACCGGCGCCCGCTCTACGTCACCGGCGACCAGGCCGCCCTGTCCGCCTTCGACGAGGTCGGCAACGCGACCAAGGACGCGGTGCACATCGCGCACGGCGGCCTCGCGCACGGCACGCCCGACGCCGTGTGGCAGGCCGTACGGCCGCTGGTCGACGCGGAGGCCCGCAAGAACACCGTCACCGTGACCCGCGAGCTCGAATCCGCGCGTGGGCGCAAGGAGTTCGCGGCCGGCGTGGACGAGGTCTGGCAGAACGCCCGCGAGGGCCGGGTGCGGCTGCTGGCCGTCGAGGAGAACTACCGCGTCACGGTCCGCGACGACCACGGCGACCATCTGATCCCGGCCGACGGCAGCGATCTCGACGCCCGCGAGGACATCGTGGACGAGATCGTCGAACAGTGCCTGGAGACGGGCGCCGACGTCCGCTTCGTCCCCGACGGCACCCTGAACGACGCGGACGGCATCGCGGGCGTACTGCGGTACTGAGCCCACCTCACTGCCGAGTCCCGCGCATTCCGGAGGCCCCCTCCCCCTACGGCGTACGCTACGGCGTGATCGTCGACGGAGAGGGAGTGCACACGTGGGTGACCTGCTGGGCGTGGCCGTGCTGGGTGCGGGACACATGGGAGCCGACCACATACGACGCCTCGACCAGGTGGTGAGCGGTGCCAGGGTCGCCGCGGTGGCCGACCCCGACACGGATCGCGCCATGGAGGCGGTAGCCGGGCTGGACGCGGTCGCGGTGCACGAGGACGCCACGGCCGCACTGGACGCCCCCGGCGTCGAGGCGGTCCTCATCGCCTCGCCGGGTCCCGCGCACGAGGAGGCCCTGCTCGCGGCCTTCGCGCGTGGACTCCCGGTGCTGTGCGAGAAACCCATGGTGCCCGACTCCACCGGAGCGCTCCGCGTGGTGGAGGCGGAGGCACGGCTCGGGCGGCGGCTGGCGCAGATCGGGTTCATGCGGCGCTACGACGCGGAGTACCAGGGCCTCAAGTCCCTGCTGGACAGCGGGCAGTTGGGGCGCCCGCTGATGCTGCACTGCGTCCACCGCAATGTGTCGTCACCGCCGTACTTCACCTCGGCGATGCTCATCGACAGCTCCGTGTCGCACGAGATCGACGCGGCCCGCTGGCTGCTCGGCCAGGAACTCACCGCGGTGACGGTGCTCAGCCCGCGCTCGTCGGCGAACGCCCCGGAGGGTCTGCTCGACCCGCAGCTCGTGCTCTTCGAGACCGACGGGGGCGCCCTGGTGGACGTCGAGGTCTTCGTCAACTGCGGCTTCGGCTACCAGGTGCGCTGCGAGGCCGTGTGCGAGGCGGGCAGCGCCCGGATCGGCGAGGACCACTCGATGGTCGTCACCACGCGGGGCAGCGCCCACGAGGACGTGCCGCTGGACTACCTCGTCCGGTTCGCCGACGCCTACGACCGCGAGGTGCGGTCCTGGGTCGACGCCACCCGGCAGGGCCGGGTCACCGGCCCGAGCGTCTGGGACGGCTACGCGTCCTCCGTGGTCGCCGAGGCCGGGGTCCGGGCGCTGGAGAGCGGCGGCCGGGTGGCCGTCGAACTCGCCCCGCGCCCGGAGCTGTACGCCGGCGTCAGCCGCTGACGCTCGCCGTGCCCGACTCCAGGTGCCCGGTGAACCGGCGCGACCAGGTCGCGTCGGAGTCGACGGTCACCGTGAAGTCGTACCAACCGCCCTGGTACGCCACGGCGTTGAAGAAGTCCTCCGTCGACGCGCCCGCGGCGACCGAGTAGGTCCACGGTCCGTCGCCGCGGTAGTGGTTCGAGGTGATGGTGAACTTCACCGACGCGGCGGACGAGTTGGCCATCTTGAAGTAGACGGCGAGCTTGCCGGTCCCCGGCTCGACGGCGTAACGGGTGCTCACCTCAACGGACTTACCGGCCTTCGTCGCGTCTCCCTGGAAGCGGCGCAGGAAGCGGTTGGGGCCGACCATGGTGATGTCGTACTTGCCGCTGCCGTAGCCCGTACCGATGTTGAAGTAGTCGGAGGCGGTGCCGCCCGGGTCGACCGTGTACTGCCAGGGCGTGGTGTCGCGGTAGGCGTTGGGGTGGATGGAGAGGTGGGCGGCGCTTTTGGCGGCGCCGCCCTGGTTGGACATGGCGAACCAGGCGAGGATCTTGCCGCTCGACCCGAACTCCATGTGGTCCAGGTACCCGCCCGGCTGGTACGGCAGGGCGCGGGCGGGCCGGGTGCCGGTCTCCTGCGCGGGCAGGGCGTTGTTCGTCGGCACCGGGTTGGGCAGCGGGCCGCAGGTGGAGATGCCGATGACGCTGGTCGCAGGAAGCGGGACGGAGCCGTAGACCGGGTTGGCGAAGTCGAAGACGCCGGTCAGGTCGCCGCTGACCTTGCGGCGCCAGGTGCTGATGTTGGGGCAGGCGGCGGGCTTGCCCAGAGCCGATGTCCAGGTCTCCAGGAAGCGCAGGACCGAGGTGTGTTCGAAGACCTCGGAGGAGACCCAACCGCCGCGCGTCCAGGGCGAGATGACGATCATCGGGACGCGGAAGCCGCAGCCGTAGGGCACGCCGTTGAGGAACTCGCCGTCGGTGCCGGCGGGCGGGGCGGGCGGCGGGACGTGGTCGAAGTAGCCGTCGTTCTCGTCGTAGTTGAGGAACAGGACGGTCGAGTCGAAGACGTCCGGGTCGGCGGCGAGGGCCTGGTAGACGAGGCTGACGAAGTGTGCGCCGTCGCCGGGCGGGGCGTAAGGGTGTTCGGAAAAGGCCTGGTTGGGGACCACCCAGGAGACCTGCGGGAGCGTGCCTGCGAGGACGTCGGCCTTGATGGCGGCGGCGATGTCGTCGGGGGTGGAGCCGGTGCCGGCCGGGACGGAGGTCATGCCTCGGTCGTAAAGGGGGCTGCCCGCCTTGGAGTTGGCGAAGTTCTTGAAGTAGGCGCAGCCGTTGTCGCCGTAGTTGTCGGCCGTGTTCTGGTAGACCTTCCAGGTCACTCCGGCGTTCTGCAGGGACTCGGCGTAGGTCTGCCAGGTGAGGCCGGACTCGTCACCGCCGTCGTAGCTGGAGGAGTCGACCTTGCCGCTCCACAGATAGGTGCGGTTGGGGCCGGTCGCGCTGAGCGTGGAGCAGAAGTAGGCGTCGCAGATGGTGTAGTTGTCGGCGAGCGCGTAGTGGAACGGGATGTCCGAGCGGTCCAGGTAGCCCAGCGAACGGACATTTCCCACGCCCGAGACCCAGTTGTCGAGGCGGCCCTTGTTCCACGCGGAGTGCTGCGATGACCAGGAGTGCGGCAGGTCGCCGTTGCACTGGGCGAGCGTCTCGCCGTCCTGGCCGCCCGCGGCCGGGGTGGCGCTCAGCTTCCACGGGTACTGACGGCCGCCGCCGTTGGGCTGGTTGAAGACCGGGTAGCCGCCGCTCAGGGTGATGCCGCTGCGGTCGTCGAAGCCGCGGACGCCCTTGAGGCGTCCGAAGTAGTGGTCGAAGCCGCGGTTCTCCTGCATGAGGATCACCACGTGTTTCACGTCCGAGATCGTGCCGGTCGCCGCCGTCCGCTGCGCCGCGGCCGCCGGCCGTGCGCCGGTGCCCGTCGCCATGCCCGCCGCCACGGTGGCACCGAGCCCCACGAAGCCTCTTCGGCTGATCGGTGTCATTCGCCCCACCCTCGTCACAGGCGTGCCCGAGCGGCACACCGCGCGCAAGGGTGCACGGGGTGATCGGCAAGGTCCATCCCTGCGCGGTGAGATGGAGGTGAACAGAAGTCAAAGTCGCCTTCGGGGCGCCGAGTTGCCGTCACACGCTCCCGAACAGGGCGCTCAGCCCCCGGTCGACGACCGCGTCCATATCCTCCTGCCCGGTGGCCACCACGTCGTAGGTCCGCAGCAGGAAACGGCGCAGCTCCGGGGTGTGGAAGTGGAGCAGGGCGAGTCCGAACGGCGAGTGGAACTCCAGCACCGTACGGGCCCGGCCGCACGGCCACAGGTGCACGTCACCGCCGCCGGCCGGCCTGCGCAGCCCCTCCTCCACCAGCGACCGGGCGAAGGTCCAGGTGACGCCCTCGCCGTCGAGGGAGACCTCGGGCGGGAAGTCGAGGTGCACGGCCAGCGGGTCCGAGGCGAGGTAGCGGAGCGTGGCGGAGACGGGGATCTCCGTGTCGTCCGCCGTGATCAGCCGGGCTCGGGTGGGCTGTTCGAGGGTGATGTCCATGGTCGGTCTCCACTGCGGGTGTGAGGTCGGCCGGATTGCCGTGTGCCTGTACGACCTCGCAGGTGCCCTTTGCATTACGCGGAAGCTCGAACGAGTTGGTGTGACCTGCATCACTCCATCGTTGTTGCATGGGGCTGCCGGTGAATTCGTTTGCGATGGGACGGGTGGGTCCGGTGAGGTGGGCCCATGGACGGCGCAGCCGAGCAGCCGCGACGGACTCGGTGGCAGAGGTCGGCGGTGCTCGCGGCCCTGATGCCGGCCGCCTTCACCTTCAACACCGCGGAGAACCTGCCGATCGGCCTCCTGGAACTCATCGCCGACAGCCTGCGGGTCTCCGTGTCGGCGGTCGGACTGCTGGTCACCGGTTACGGCGTGACGGTGGCAGTCGCGTCCGTCCCACTCGCCCACGTCATGCGGGGTGTGGCCCGGCGCCATGTGCTCACCGCACTGCTGACCGCGCCGGCCCAGGCGCTGTTCTGGGCCGTGATGGGGCCGGTCGCGGTGGGCCTGTTCGCATCCGGGGTCCGGGGG